>JBGUVH010000125.1:0-20875 GCA_045134215.1 Acutalibacteraceae bacterium | reverse complement strand
CCTATAAGCTCACACATCAGTTTCAGAACTACATTTATATCCAGTAAAGCAATAGCCCGTACTGCAATATACATTAGCACAGAACCGAAAATGATACCAAGGTTATCCTTTAAAAGCATAGGCAGGTTAAATATATCTCTCAAATTCCAGTAAGAAACTGCGAACACTACGCTTTCGGCAATAATATAGGCTATACATGAGCCGAAAATCTGAAGTTTTGGGATTAAAATAAAATTACCGATTACACTGATAACAGCGCCCATTGTTGTAGCAAGAGTGTAAACCTTTTCCTTGCCCAAGGGGATAAGTAGCTGAACACCCATAATACTGTTCATAGATGCTGTGAATATTAAAACGCTGAGCACCTTAAGAATGGGGGCTGCCGCAACATATTCATTTCCCAAGAAAAAGGGAACGAAATCGTCAGCAACACCGAGTATTCCCAGAATAGCGGGAAAAGCGATAAATAAATTAAAGTTAACAGACTTGCGGATATAGGAAATAATGCCCTCTCTGTCATTACTCATTTTAAGGTTTGCAACCCTTGCCATCATAACATAACCTACAGATTGCAAAATAGCGGTAATCATTTTTATAATTCGCTGTGCCTGATCATAAAGACCTACATTATCGGTGTTGGTCATCCAACCCAGCATACTGCGGTCAATAAGGGCGTAAATATAGTTCATTGCCTGTGGAACAAACAATGCTATACTTGGTTTAAGGTGCCTAAGCGATTTTAGCTTTTTGCCTTTTTTTAGGTCTACATACTGCGGTAAATAATAAATCATTATTAAATTACCCGCAAAAGCGCTTATAACTATAAAAAATACATACCACGGTAAATCACTTGGTGATTTAATAAATACGAACAGGCAAACAACAAAGAGAAATTTAACAACAAGATTTCGAAGAGTAACCTTTTTAAAATCCTCTACGCCCTGATAAAACCATGTTATATCAATTCCGTTGGCAACTATATTTATAATATGAATCTGGTAAATATGCGCGTATTGATTTTTTATGCAAAGAACAGGTATATATACCGCAAGGGTTATAAGCATCAGTATAAATCTTAAGGAAATAATTTCCTTAGTAACCCTTGCCAGCTCTTCCTCGTTATCACGCACATAAGCAATCTTTCTTATGCCGTAAAGAGAAGTACCGATAGCGCCGAATATAATGAAATAGGTGACTATGCTTTCGGTAAAGGAATGTACACCGTTTGCGCTGAGTCCCAGAGTTCTTGCTACATAAGGAGTTGTGAGAATAGGAAGCACCGTTACAAGAATCTGATACAGCATATTGAAAAATACGTTTTCAGTTACACTTCTTTTTTGCATAATAACCGCCTTATACCTTTTCGATAAGATTAATTATTTCACTTATCTGTTTATCGTATGAAAAAAGTTTTATGTGTTCATTACAGTTGTTTTCCATTTTATTGTTGTTTTCGGTATCCAGAACAACATTGATAACGGCCTGTCTAAACTCTTCGTAATTATTAACAATAATTCCACATTTGCCGTTATCCGACAGCTCCTCTACGCCGCCGACATATGAGCTGATGAAAGGCTTACCCAGAGCCATTCCTTCGGTAAACACTGTCGGAAAGCCTTCGTTTTCGGAAAGCATACAAACAGCAGAGCTTTGCTTTATAATAGGATATGGCTCTTTAACATACCCTAACATTTTTATTCGGTCAGTGAGCTTTGCATTATCTATATAATCAGCAATTTCTTTTTCCTGAACACCTGAGCCTAATAAATATAAATTAATATCGAAGCCTTCTTTTATAAGTCTTTCGGTATATTTAACCAGCTTTAAGGGATTTTTATTTGGTTCTAAACGGCCGAGAAAAACAATGGAATTTTCCTTTAACTTTAGAACTGTAGGCTTATTTGATTCTTCTATTATAGCGTCAACCTTTGTACCGTTGTATACGGTGCATAGCTTTTTATGAAACTCGGGAAATAAATCTAAAATAGAAGCGTTTGTGTTTTTTGAAATGGATACGATTTTGTCCGCCTTTTTATAGCTGATTTTTTGTAGGTATCGCTTAAAGCGTTTTTTCTTTAAATCGTATATGTCACCGTGATTCCACTGTACATTGTAAACACCATTACCCGAGCTTGTCAGGAAAGAAGGTATCTGATAGTTGAAGGCTATCTCTACATCATATTTTTCTTTTATATATCTTTTTCTCAGAATGAACGGACAAAAATGAACAAGAAAATACTTAAAGATTTTTTCTGCCTTTGAAGAGTTGTTCATATCAACAACAGGCTTTAAAATTTTGACTCTATCGTCTGTTTTTTCGGTTTTGACTCCAAAATCCGCATACTGTAAAACAGAGATTTCGTAATCTGTCTTTTCTGCCAGTCCGTTAACCACATTTGACAGTATTTTTTCTGCGCCGCCACCCAGACTGTAGGAGTAAATTGTGAAAAGGATTTTTTTCATTGTCCTTTCTGCCTTTCCAACTGGAATTTGTAAAATGCTACGGTTATAAATGCAAAGATTGTAATTGAGAAAATCCCGAAAAACAGGTGACCTGCAAGATAAGAAATTAATAACGGTGCGCAAATGCCCAATGCAAAAAAGGCATTCTGGTATATGAAGCATTTTTTTATGTTTTTAATCGCAATAAAAATACCGTATAGGGTTAGCATAAGATACGGTCCTATGAAAAGCAAGGTACCAAGATAACCAAACCATATATTCTGAGAAATGAAATCATACTCAGAATAAGGGAAGGCGGAAATATAGCCTATGCCAAACAGCTTATCGCCGACAATGTTATCGTTACAGGCTAAAGCATCGTCATAAATGAGAGATTTCATATAACGATAATCTACCTGCTTATTGTTATTGTATATAACAATATCATACCAAAATTCAAAATGATCTTCTATAGTATAAAGCTGCAAAAATTCAGGGTGTATTCCAAAGAAGTAAGGACTGCTGTTTACGTAATCCGAAAAATCTCTGATAAATTCTTCGCTGAACTGTCCCTTATTTCCTTGCTCCTTGAATTTTGAAGCGAGGCTTTCGGTGGCTTTTTTTTGTTCCTCGGTAAGCTCATAGGCAGAGCTTCTGTCCTCCTGCATTGAATACATCGGTGAATAGTGAACGACTGTAAACAAGATGGCTGTAATGACCGAGTATACCACGAAATTTTTAAGCTTGAATGAAAACTGCTTTAATATAACGCCAAATACAACTGCAAAAATCAAACCCAGAATTAAAATCAGACAGCCGCCAATTGAAGAAACCTTTGTTCCTATCATAGCTAAAGCTATGCCGTTAAGAAGAATTAAAAGGTAGCTGCCTAAGGTTCCTTTTTCGAAAGCGATTAATATCACGAAAACGAAAAGCATAAACAAGATTAATCCTATTTGATTTCCCATATAGAACCAACCCTTAGAGGTCATATATGCGGGAAATTCTTTGTCGGGATTATAAAACCACTGGAAGATATTTCTTGTTATAAAGGAGTTTTTTTCAAGAGTACTGGCGTAGGCTATGAAAGAAACCTTGAATATATTTGTGATAACTATATTTGAACTTATGAATAATGATAAAGCCGAAACGGTTTTTTTGAAAAGCGGGAAGGTCAGGCTGCTGCATATCAAATAGTAGAAAACATATACAGGAATCAGGTATGTTCTTATAATAAAATAAATTTCCTTAAACCAATTGAGCTCAGAGCCTTCAAATATATTTTGATTAAATTTCAAAATATTTATGGTATGAAAAACCAAATACCCTGCAACTAAAAGAGTATAAGTGGCTATGGGTATATAAAATTTAGGCTTTTTCAGAAACTTTAAGAAAAAAATCAGGGTAAGGAAAAACAAGCCGCCAATATTGAGTAATTCGGGTAAGGAAATGCCGAAAATCTGAATACTGCTTTCAAAGAAAACCCTGTATATATCAATGGCAACCTGCAAAAAAATAAAACATATAAGCTCTATAGTAAACGCTTTGTCAGAAAGCAATTTTTTCAACTGAATCACCAACCAAAATTTATGACAAAATGTTGCAAAAAGCAACACATATAATTCCTATCGTATTATACACTATGAAAACTTCTTTGTCAATGTCAATAACTCTTTACAGCGCTATTAATTTTTATATAGCAATATCAAATTATTTAATATTTGTTTTAATGTGTTGACTTTGCTCAAAATTGGTAGTATAATACGAAATATTGAACGGGAGAAAAAACGAAAAGACTTATTTAATGTTCAATTTCTTCGGATTTGTAAAAAATATGTAACAAAATGAAAGGCGTTTTATATTATGAGTAACTGCGCATTAACCAGAAAGCAATTTGACATTCTTACCTATATTGACAGGGCATCTGACAGAAAATCACAGAGGGAGATTGCTGAAAATACAGGACTGTCGGTTGGTACTGTTAATAAGGTTATGTCAGAGCTTAGTGAGCTTTTATATGTTGATGACGGTATGATAACTGAAAAAGGTTATGAGGCTCTCGAACCGTATAGAGTAAAAAGAGCGGTGTTTATTGCCGCAGGCTTTGGCTCTCGCCTTGTGCCTATAACACTTAATACTCCGAAGCCCTTGGTTCGCGTTAACGGGACAAGAATGATTGATACCCTTCTTGATGCCGTTGTTGCTGCAGGAATTGAGGAAATATATATAGTAAGAGGCTATCTTGGCGAGCAGTTTGACCAGCTTCTGTATAAGTATCCGAATATTAAGTTTATTGAAAATCCTCTTTATAATGAGGCTAATAATATTTCGTCGGCGCTCTGCGTAAGACATTTACTTAAAAATGCTTATGTGCTTGAGGCTGACCTTGTTCTTTACAATCCTGAGCTTATACAGAAATATCAGTACACCTCAAACTATCTTGGTGTTCCCGTTGAGTATACAGATGACTGGTGCCTTATGACTAAAAATAAAATTGTAACCAAGGTTCAGATAGGCGGTTACAACTGTCATCATATGTATGGTATTTCTTACTGGAATGAGGAAGCCGGTGAAAAGCTTTATGAAGACATCAAAAAGGTATATGAAATGCCCGGAGGTAAGGAAAGATACTGGGATCAGGTAGCTCTTGAATATTGTCTTAGTAATTATAGGGTTGAGGTTCGCCCCTGTACCTTTGATGATATAATAGAGATTGACAGCTATTCTGACCTTAAAAAAATTGACCATTCATATTGCTGAAAAAATCCCTGCGTGAGCAGGGATTTTTTTATACGCTGTAAAGTAAATCGCAGTAGTTTGGATATGGCCACTCATTTTCGTCAATAAGTGTTTCGGCGGTATCAACGCTCTTTCTCATAGAATTCATTATGGGAATAATGTTGTCGCGATAAGCCGTTGCCTTTTCGAGTATATCTTCGTTTTCTTCTGCAGCTTTAATGGCTGTTTCCAGCTTTAAAGCATCCTCGTAAATGCTGTCACAAAGCTCTGCCAGCTTCTCTGTTACGCTTCTTTCATATTTTGCAGTTATTCCTGCTCCTTCCTTTGCAGAAAGGTTAAGACATAAATCGGCACTTACCTTGCTGAGTACGGGAAGAATTTGTTCCTTTGCCATACGTATAGCTGTAAGACCTTCAATATGAAGACTCTTATTGTATCTTTCTATATTGATAGACTCTCTTGATTTAAGCTCGGCCTCGGAATATACATTATATTTTTCAAAAAGCTTAATATTGTTTTTGTCGGTATAGTAGGGAAGAGCAGAAACTGTATCGGCGAGATTAAGGAGTCCGCGTTTTTCGGCTTCCTCCTGCCACTGCTCAGAATAACCGTCACCGTTGAAGATAATACGCTTGTGAGCCTTATAGGTTTCGCGGATAATGGAGTGAACCTCGCTGTCAAAATCCTTTGCTTTTTCAAGTCTCTCGGAGAAGCTGTCAAAGGCTTCGCAAACTATAGTGTTAAGAATTGTATTTACACCTGCTATTGACATAGGTGCGCCTAACATTCTGAATTCGAATTTATTACCCGTAAAGGCAAAGGGGGAGGTGCGGTTTCTGTCGGTGGTAGCCTTTCTTATAGCGGGAAGGGTTTTAACACCGAAATCCATTTTTTCTCTTGCTTTTTGTGTGTACTCGGTATCGCTTTCAATAGAATCAAGTATATCGGTAAGCTCATCACCAAGAAACATAGAAACGATAGCAGGGGGAGCCTCCTGACCGCCGAGACGGTGGTCGTTGCCTGCTGAAGCAACAGACAGACGAAGAAGGTCCTGATGGGAGTCAACAGCCTTTATGACTGCGCAGAGAATGAGCAGGAACTGTAAATTCTCGCAAGGGGTTTTTCCTGGGTTTAAAAGATTAACCCCTGTGTCTGTGGAAAGCGACCAGTTGTTGTGCTTACCGCTTCCGTTAAGTCCGCCAAATGGCTTTTCGTGAAGAAGACATACAAGACCGTGCTTTTCGGCAACCTTTTTAAGAATTTCCATAGTAAGCTGATTGTGGTCGGTGGAAATATTAACGGTTGTGAAAACAGGTGCCATTTCGTGCTGTGAGGGTGCAACCTCGTTGTGCTTTGTTTTGGAGGGGATTCCAAGCATCCACAGCTCCTTGTCAAGCTCCTTCATAAAAGCGGAAACTCTTGGGCGTATAACACCATAATAGTGGTCCCCAAGCTCCTGACCTTTTGGCGCAGGTGCGCCGAAAAGGGTTCTTCCGCAGAATCTTAAATCCTCTCTTTTGTCATAAAGCTTTTTATCCACAAGGAAATATTCCTGTTCAGCGCCAACCGTTGGCTTTACGGTTTTTGCATCGGTATTTCCAAAAAGACGGATAAGTCGAAGGGTTGAATCGTTAAGCGCCTGCATAGAGCGTACAAGAGGAGTCTTTTTATCAAGAGCATGTCCACCGTGAGAATAGAAGGCGGTAGGTATGCAAAGAGAACCGTCCTTTACAAAAGCGTAAGAGGTGGGGTCCCATGCCGTATAGCCTCTTGCCTCAAAGGTGGCACGAAGTCCGCCTGTGGGGAAGGAGGAGCCGTCAGCTTCGCCCTTTATAAGCTCTTTTCCCGAAAATTCAAGCAGAACATGGCCGTCATCGGTAGGGGTGATAAAGCTGTCGTGCTTTTCAGCAGTTATGCCTGTCATAGGCTGGAACCAGTGTGTGAAATGGGTAGCACCCTTTTCAACAGCCCAGTCCTTCATAGCCTGTGCAACGATACCAGCAATAGAAGGGTCAAGAGTTTTGCCCTGTTCAATGGTTTTCTTGAGTGCCTTGTAGGTATCCTCAGGCAGATATTCCTTCATAACTGTATCATTGAATACATTACAGCCAAAGTAATCGGTAATCTTATCCATAACTAACTCCTTAGTCAAAGGCTTAAATTTAATCCTTTACATTATATAATATATACTCCTATTTGTCAAATTTTAAGTAGTCTAAAATGTAAGACCATAGTGAAGATTTCTCTTTTTCATATTCCTCGAAATATATTACACAGGTTTCAGAGGGGAAGGAAATGGTACTGAGCTTGAAATAAACAGCTCCCATTTGTTCAACACACTTTTCCTGTATGCTAACAACATAGGACTCATAGTTTTCCTTAAAATCCTTTTGTAATTCTTCGCTGACAAATAAAAATTCAGCCTTGTGTAAACCGTTGTTATAAGCGGAAATAAGCTCATCAACAAGCGGTGAAACAGGGTCGCTGTCTATAATAAGTCCCTTTTGAATGTAATAGTTATATTCAGTGCTTTCTGCCTTGGGCAAATAGAAGTTAAAGGAATTTCCTTGGGAGATAAGGTTGGGGTCGGCTTTATTATAGCTGATGTCAATGTCGTGGTCAGCGCGAATGGAACGCTCGGTTAAATTAAGATATGTATGAAGCGGCTCCTTTCTTAAATCGTCCCAGGTTACATCAACATGATACCACTGTGAGTCAAGCTCTACCATATTCCACATATGGCCAACCCCTCTTGAATCACCTGTTATCAGAATACATTTAATGTCTGCATATCTGCAAAGCAGCTTAAAGGCTCTGGCATAGCCCTCACAAACAGCGCGTCCGTTTACAAGCGCACCGTAGGCAGTATATATATTGTTCTTACCGTCAAAATCAAAATCACTGTCATAGGTGACCGTTTTACAAAGGGCATCGTGAATAATAAGCTCTTTTTCAAAATCACTTTCGGCGGACTCTGTTTTTTCTATTATTCTGTTTATGCTGTCGTAGAACTCTTCGGCATTATCACGAATCTGCTCCTTTGTAAAGCCGTAGCCGTCCTCAATATCATTTTTTTTGAAGGCTAAGGAGGCTTTGGTTTCTTTATCGACGTTAAGATAATAGGAAACAGGCATCCAGTAATATTCAGGAAAATCGTTAAAAACGGCGCGGTAAGCGCGAGCAACATTAACGGCTGCGTTTTTTCCCAGATAGCCCATATCAATAAAGCCTACCGTCAAATCCCTTGCCATATTAAGTATTATACGGTATAAACGCTGTTCGGTTTCATCAAGATGATAGTATGACCAGATATGCTTCTTTTCTTCCTCTGTAAGCTGCGCTTCACTGCCCTTAGCAGCGTTTATGCTTTCGTCGGTCACTATTTCAGGCGCCGTTACTGTTGAGCCCTTGTTTATCTGGGCTTCGCTGTCGTGGGGAGTGTCTTCTTTAAAATTACAGCTGCAGGAAAAAATAAGGCTTACTGCGAGGAAAAGGCATATAACTGTTTTAAAAAAACGGCTCAAAGACAGTTACCTCTCATTAAGAATGTTAAATGAACTAAGCGCTTCATCTGCATACTCCGTCCAGCCATAGCAGGCAGGGGCGGAAAGAGAAGTTCTTGTATCCTCTATTATACAGGATAGCGCTTCATTACTCAAGCCGTATTTTGAAATTTTCAGGAATATTGCTTCCAGTATTCTTGCCCTCAGCGCTGTATCGTCAGGAAAGGAAGCTATAAGATTACATACCTGCACCCCTGTGAAGCGATAGCTCTCATCGTTTTCACTAAGCTCTATCCCACCTATAATATCTATAAAATCCATCATAAAGGGATAGTCACAGATACAGGTGTGAGCAATTTTAAAGCCGTACTTTTCTGCAAGGTGCTCACTGGGGTCCTTTATTATTACGGCTGATGTGAATTTTTTCTCAAAATCAAGCTCTATGGCTAACCCGAAGGAATCGGGAAATACAAAAAGCACGGTCGAGGCTTCGGGAATAAAACTGCTGTCACTGTAGGGTTCATCGGTTTTTGGCACATCAACGCCTATAAGCTTTTCCCTTGTCATAAGAAAAATTACAGAAAGAAAGAGTGCACCGCTTATAAGAACTGCGCAAAGCACCTGCATAATAGCTTTAAGTTTCATAAAATCACCAAGGATATTATTGACCGATAAACAGAAGATATGTTAAAATGTATTTATTGGTGGTGATTGATTTTGTATTTTTCAATATCAAATGCAAAGGTTTCCTTTGGCTCAGAGGATTTGCTGACCGATATAAATTTCGAAATTAAAAATAAAGAAAAAATAGCTGTTGTCGGCAGAAACGGTTGCGGAAAAACAACCCTGCTTCGTCTTATCAGCGGTGAAATAGAGTACGAGGGTAGTTTTTCTTCGGTGAACAGGTCACAGGATATACAGATAGGCTATCTTAAACAGATTTCTTTTGAGGATTTGACGGTTACCCTTGAGGATGAGCTTGAGAAGGCATTCGAACGTTTTATAAAAATGAAGGAGGAAATGGACAGGCTTCTTGAAACAGCTCAGCAAGGTGATGAGGAAGCCATGCTCAGCTACAGTACTCTTGAAGAAACCTATAAAAATCTTGGCGGATATTATTATGCAAAAGAAAAGGAAACTATAATTTCAAGGTTCGGCTTTCGGGAGCAAAGAAAAAAGCCGCTTAGTGAGTTTTCAGGCGGTCAGCTTACTAAAATTGCTTTTATGAAGCTGCTGCTTTCAAAGCCTGACATACTTCTCCTTGACGAGCCTACTAACCATCTTGACTTACAGACTGTGCAGTGGCTGGAGGGCTATCTGAAAACCTATCCTGGTGCCATAGTAGTTGTATCCCACGACCAGATGTTTGTTGATAAGCTGGCGGATATTGTTTATGAAATTGAATACGGAAAAATAACCAGATACCTTGGGAATTATTCTGCTTTCTTAAAACAAAAGGCTGCTCAAAAGGAGAAACAGCTAAAGGAGCATCTTCAGCAGAAAAAGGAGATAGAAAAAACACAGGCGCTTATTGAACGCTTCCGTTATAAAGCGACTAAAGCGGCGATGGTGCAATCCCGTATAAAAGCTCTTGATAAAACCGAGATAATAGAGGCTCCCGAGCATAGTGATACAAGAGCCTTTTTTGCCGATTTTACGCCTGAGCTTTTAAGCGGCGGAAATGTGCTTGAGGTTAAGGACCTGAAGGTTGGTTATACTGATGTTTTAGCCAAGGTCAGCTTCCTTATAAAAAGAGGGGAGAAAATGGGAATTATCGGCGCTAACGGTAAGGGCAAGTCCACGCTTCTTAAAACCGTTATGGGTAAAGAAACTTCCCTTGGCGGAAGCATTATTCAGGGTGTAAATGTAAGGATTGGTTATTTCGACCAGCATCTTGCACAGTATGTCAGCGATAAAACAGTGCTTGACGATTACTGGGATACCTTTCCTTCCCTTACCGAGACACAGGCACGAAGTGATTTGGGGTCATTTCTTTTCAGAGGTGAGGATGTATTTAAAAGGGTTTCTGTGCTGTCAGGAGGCGAAAAGGTGCGTCTTTGCCTTTGTAAAATTCTTAAAAAGAAGCCTAATTTCCTTATTCTTGACGAGCCGACTAACCATATGGATATTATAGGCAAGGAAGCTCTTGAAAGAATGCTTAAAAATTATCCCGGCACCATTATGTGCGTCTCCCACGACCGTTATTTTATAAAGGAGGTCTGTGACAGCCTTCTTGTATTTAATGAAAAGGATACAGTTCATTATCCCTTTGGCTATGAAGAATACGAAAAAATGCAGCTTGAAGAGATAAATGAAGAAAACAGGGAAACCCCAAAAGCCGACACCACTGTAAAGAAAGGAAAATATTACTCTGCCTTCAAGGAGCTTTCAAAAATAAATAAGAAAATAGAAAGACTTGAAGAAAGTATAGCGCTTTCAGAAGAAAAAATCGACGGTATGAAGCAGGAGCTTTTAAGTGACGAGATTGCAAGTGACTTTTTAAAGCTTGAGGCTCTTACAAAGGAAATTGAAAATGAGGAAGCTGCTCTTTGCGGAATTTTACAGCAATGGGAAGAGCTTTCACTAAAAAAGGAAGAACTGGAAAAAGCTTCGGTTTGATTTTCGTCTGAAATTCTTGTAAATTACTCACAGTTTGTTTGTTGCTCACCTCAGTTGTTGTGCCTATGGGTGCATTTATGGCTAAGGACCTGTTACTACAACTGACCTTGCTGCACTCAAGCTCTTCCTTGCAGGTTCCGGTACTTTAGGACTTCAAGCATAATCTAATATTAATAAAATTGGCCTTGCGAAAGCAAGGTCAATTTTTTTTTTAGAATAAAAATCAAAACAAAAATACCTTTTATTTTGCCTTTTAATTTACTTTACTTGATGGTAAAATTATGGTACAATAGCTTTGTATATAATCATTATTACAAAGTTAGGAGAATTTAATTTGTCGTTTCCACTTGATAAAATAAGAAATTTTTGTATAGTGGCTCACATTGACCATGGCAAATCCACTCTTGCCGACCGACTGCTTGAGCTTACCAGCTCGGTTGAACAGAGAGAGATGGAGGAGCAGATACTGGACAGTATGGATTTAGAGAGAGAACGCGGTATTACAATTAAGGCACACGCTGTTACCCTTTACCATACTGCTGCCGACGGAGAGAAATATGAGCTTAATCTTATAGATACCCCAGGGCATGTTGACTTTAATTACGAGGTATCCCGTTCTCTTGCCGCCTGTGAGGGTGCGATACTGGTTGTTGATGCTTCTCAGGGCATTGAGGCGCAGACCCTTGCTAATACCTATCTCGCTGTTGACCACGGACTTGAAATTATGCCTGTTGTGAATAAAATCGACCTGCCCTCTGCCGAGCCTGAGCGAATTATAAATGAAATCGAGGATGTTATCGGTATTGAGGCGCAATCAGCCCCTCGAATTTCCGCAAAAACAGGACTTAATGTAGAAGATGTTCTTGAGAGAATTGTTACCGATATTCCTGCCCCTCAGGGAGATAGAAATGCTCCTCTTAAAGCACTTATTTTTGACTCTTATTATGATGCATATAAGGGTGTTATAGTTTACTTCCGTGTTGTTTCAGGCAAAATTAAGGCGGGGGATAAAATAAGAATGATGGCTACAGGTGCCGAGTTTGATGTAGTTGAGGTTGGCAGAAAACAGGCAACCTGTCTTATGCCCTGTGACTGCCTTGAAGCAGGAGAGGTTGGTTATCTTGCTGCTTCAATAAAAACTGTTAAGGATGCCTGTGTAGGTGATACCATTACTTTAGTGGATGCTCCTGCCAGTCAGGCGCTTGAAGGCTACAGAAAGGTTAATCCCGTTGTTTTCTGCGGTATTTACCCAGCAGACGGCGCAAGATACGGTGATTTAAGAGAGGCACTTGAAAAATTACAGCTTAATGATGCGTCACTTCTCTATGAGCCTGAAACAAGCAAAGCCTTAGGTTTTGGTTTCAGATGCGGTTTTCTCGGTCTTCTTCATATGGAAATTATTGAAGAAAGACTTGAGCGAGAATATAATCTTGACATTATCACCACTGCTCCCAGTGTTGTTTACCGCTTTACTTTAAACGATGGAAGCACTGTAGATGTAGATAATCCTACTAATTATCCCGACCCCGGCTCTATTGTAGAGGCTATGGAGCCTGTTGCCGATGTTCATATCTACAGTCCTAATGACTATGTAGGCGCAATAATGCAGTTATGTGAGGAGCGCAGAGGCATATATACCGATATGAAGTATATGGGGGATAGAGTGGATATTCACTATATTATGCCTGTGGGTGAAATTGTGTATGACTTTTTCGATGCCCTTAAATCCCGTACAAAAGGTTATGCCTCTTATGACTATGAAACAAAGGGTTATGAAAAGAGTAAGCTTATAAAGCTTGATGTTATGCTTGCAGGTGATGTTGTAGACGCACTTTCTTTTATAGTCCACGTTGACAATGCCCACGCGCGCGCCAGAAGAATAGCCGAAAAGCTTAAGGAATATATTCCGCGTCAGCTTTTTGAGGTGCCTATTCAGGTTGCTGTGGGCGGAAAAATTATAGCCCGCGAAACCGTTAAGGCAATGCGCAAGGATGTACTTGCGAAGTGCTACGGCGGTGATATTACACGAAAGAAAAAGCTTCTTGAAAAGCAGAAGGAAGGTAAAAAGCGTATGCGCAAATTGGGTAAGGTGGAAGTGCCTCCCGATGCGTTTATGGCTGTGCTTAAGCTTGATGAATAAAATTTGTTATATTTTCGGCGCAGGGAATTGTGAGGGAGCTGTAATTACGGATGATTCTCTTGTAATTTCCGCTGACGGCGGTTACGAATATTTGAAAAAAGCAAATATAGAGCCTGATATAGTTATGGGTGATTTTGATTCTCTCGGATATATTCCAGAGGGGGATAGTGTCACTGTTTTTCCTGCTGTCAAGGATAAAACCGATATGGCAATAGCTGTAGAAAAGGGACTGAGCGAGGGCGCCGATACCTTTGTTATCTATGGCGGTATGGGAGGAAGATTTGACCATACTCTTGCTAATATTCAGCTTTTGACGTTTATTGCGCAAAAAGGTAAAAAGGCTTTTTTACTTGGCGAGGGAACCGTTATTACCGCTGTCTGTAACGGTGAAATTTGCTTTGATAAAAAGAATGACGGCTATATTTCCGTTTTTTCCCATAGTGAAAAATCATCGGGTGTATATATCAGCGGTCTTAAGTACGAGCTTGATAATGCAGAAATTAATAATACCGTTGCCCTTGGTGTAAGCAACGAATTCACAGGAAAAAATGCAAAAATCAGAGTAGAAAACGGCACACTGATAATTGTATGGAAGCAAAAACCTGAGCAATTTATAAAAGCTTTAAAAACAAAATAATCACTGATTATAAAAATGCGCAAATCGAGATTTATTCTTGCAAAGGCCTTTGTAGCTTCTATGCTGAAAAGTGCGGTATGCTGATAGGTTTTGAAAAGGCATAAAAAAAGAGCCGTCAGGCTCTTTTTCTATCCTATCATTGTCTGCACACCGTCGACGAATTCGGTGACAGCCTTTTCAAGCTTATTTTTCCCTTTAGTCAGCTTTTTGCTGTTGTCTATCATAATTTTTCCTGCGATAGCAACACCGACACCTGCGGCAACGCCGATTAGCATACCTTCCACAAAACAAGTAACCTTGCACATAAAAAAACCTCCTTTGAAAATAGCATTTCCAAAGGAGGAATTTATTATTCGGAAATAATACGGGGATATTTATTTGTAAAAATTTCCAGTAAAATTCCACTTATAAAACCTGTGACAGCGCCCGAAATAATCATTATTGGGAGAAGATAAATAATTCCGACAGTGCCGATAAGCAAAGCGGCGGCTGCTATTTGCGCAAGGTTATGACAAGCGCCAGCAACAGTTCCTACACCTGCAAAGGAAAATATTTTTAAATTACTGAAAATCAGCACAGCCAGTGTGGATAAAACTCCCCCTGCAAGTGAAAATATAAATGAGTAGAAATTTCCGAAAAGCAGAGCTGATAAAATTATTCTCACAAGGTTTACAGCTACCCCTCCCCGTACCTGTTTTTTAGAAATCAGAAGCATAGAAACGCTGTTTGCAAGTCCTAACTTAAAGCCAGGAATAAACGGAATAAAGGCAAAAACAAGACCTTCTACATAGGAAATTGCAAGAGCAAAAAGGGTGAGCAGTGAATATAGGGTGATTTTTTTTGCCATTACTCCACCTCCAATACTGCTTTTGCAGGAAGGCAGATAACGGTTTGGCCTTTTTTACTTATTTTCCCCTGATTTATACAGACCTTATCGGGACAGTGGGAAGACTTTACAAAGGCTTCTCCGTTTTTAATCACTACCGTATTTTCGGGAAGGGTGATAACCTTATCTTCAGATAGGGGCACCCGCATATATTCTTGGTTATCAAGGCTTATAACAAGGGTTGTGCCGTGGGCTTTTGGTATAAACAGCATAGCAAAAAGCAGAGCAAGACCGCATAGTATTATTAAAACAAGTAAAATTATATCTGCTTTTTTTACCATACAGTTCACTCTCCTTTAAGTTACAGTATACCACACCTTTACAAAAAAGAAAATAAATTGTATAATAATTGTATGAAAAAATTAATTGCTTTGTTTACCTTACTGACTTTGCTTTTTTGCTGTGGCTGTGGCACAAAAGCTTATAGAAATACCGATACCTTTTTTATGATGGATACGGTGGTCACCATTTCTGCTGACTGCTCAGACTCTGTTATAAAAGAGGCTTTTGAGCTTTGCACATATTATGAGAATATGCTAAGCCGTACAAAAGAGGAAAGCGATATATACAGAATAAACAAAAACGGCAGTGCCACTGTCAGTGACGAAACGATAGCTCTTATTGAAAAAGCGGTGTACTATTCGGATTTATCTGAGGGGTGCTTTGATATAACGGTTTCGCCTGTCAGCAGTCTTTATGATTTTAACGGTAAGACTATGCCAAGTGATGAAGAGATAAAAGAAAAGCTTCCCCTTATTGACTATAAAAAAATAAAGATTGACGGTAATACCGTAGCCCTTGAAGGCTCTCAGCTTGACCTTGGGGGAATTGCAAAGGGTTATATAGCCGATAAGGTGGTAGAGCTTCTCAAAAGCAAGGGTGTAGAAAGAGCAACTGTTAACCTTGGGGGAAATGTTTATGCTTTCGGGGATAAAAATATAAGAATCGGCATAAGAAAGCCCTTCAGTGAAGAAATTGCCGTAACGGTTGTGTCAGACAGCGCAAGCTTTGTGACTTCGGGAATTTATCAGCGATATATTGAAAAGGACGGCAATATATACCACCATATCATCGACTGCAAAACAGGCTATGGTGTAGTGAACGATTTAAGCAGTGTTACGCTTATCGGGGAAAGCTCGGTGGACTGTGATGCGCTGTCTACTGTATGTATGCTTATGGGAAGTAGAGATGCAGTAAAGCTTATTGATGCCTTAGAGGGATTTGAGGCAGTTTTAATACTTCGTGACGGTAGCATTAAGGTGACAGGCGGGCTAATGCTTAAAAATGGTGTTATAACCGCTAATTAATTTACAAATTATACTTTATTTAAAGTATGTTTTAAGGTATAATATAAAGGATTTCATCCTAAGGAGATTTTATAATGGGTTTATTTCAGAAAATTTTCGGTAATTACAGCGAAAAGGAAATAAAAAGGCTTATGCCCTTACAGCAGAAGGTTTTAGAGCTTGAAGAGGAATATAAGGCTTTAAGTGACGAAGAGCTGAAGGCAAAAACAGATGAATTCAAGGAGCGCCATAAAAACGGGGAGAGTCTTGATGACCTTCTTCCTGAAGCCTTTGCCGCCTGTAGAGAAGCAGGTGACAGAGTACTTGGTATGCGTCATTTCCCTGTTCAGATAATCGGTGGTATTGTTCTTCATCAGGGAAGAATAAGCGAGATGAAAACAGGTGAAGGTAAAACTCTTGTAGCGACACTTCCTGCCTATCTTAATGCTATTTCCGGTAAGGGTGTTCATATTGTTACCGTTAACGATTACCTTGCAAAGCGTGACTCTGAATGGATGGGTAAGCTTTATCGCTTTATGGGACTGTCGGTTGGTCTTATAGTTCACGGTATGGATAACGAGCAAAAAAGGGAAGCTTATGCAGCGGATATAACATACTGTACCAATAATGAGCTTGGTTTTGATTATTTAAGGGACAATATGGTGACTTATGCAATTGAGCGTGTTCAGCGCGGACACAACTTTGCTATAGTGGATGAGGTTGACTCTATACTCATAGACGAAGCCAGAACACCTCTTATTATATCGGGACACGGGGATAAATCCACCGACCTTTACGACAGAGCCAACCGTTTTGTGAAGGGACTCAGAAAATGTGTTGTAAGGGAAATGGACAATAAAATGAGCGACGAGGAAGCTAAGTATGACGGCGACTATGTTGTTGATGAAAAGGCAAGAACTGCCACTCTTACTCCTTCGGGTGTAGAAAAAGCAGAAGCTTATTTCGGTATAGAAAATCTTAACGATGCTGAAAATATGGCAATTGCTCATCACGTTACACAGGCAATCCGTGCCCACGGTGTGATGAAGAGGGATGTAAACTATGTTGTCAAGAACGGCGAGGTAGTTATTGTTGATGAATATACAGGCCGTCTTATGTTCGGTAGACGGTATAATGAGGGACTTCATCAGGCTATTGAAGCCAAGGAAGGTGTACAGATAGCTCAGGAATCAAAGACACTTGCAACCATTACCTTCCAGAACTTCTTCCGTCTTTATAATAAGCTTTCGGGTATGACAGGTACTGCTATGACCGAGGAGGCTGAGTTCAGTGAGATTTATAAGCTTGACGTAATTGAAATTCCTACAAATAAGCCTGTTATCAGAATGGATACCGATGATGTTATTTATAAAACAGAAATGGGCAAATTCAGGGCGGTTATAAAGCATATTATCGAGTGCAATAAAAAAGGTCAGCCTGTACTTGTAGGTACTGTTACCATCGAAAAAAGCGAAGCCTTAAGTAAGCTGCTTAAAATGCAGAAGATTCCCCATAATGTGCTTAATGCGAAGCATCACGAAAAGGAAGCGGAAATTATTGCTCAGGCAGGAAAGCTCGGCGCTGTTACTATTGCTACCAATATGGCGGGACGAGGAACTGATATTATGCTTGGCGGTAATGCGGAGTACCTTGCTAAAAGTGAACTGAAGCACAGGGGCTATAGTGATGAGGTTATACTTGAAGCCACAGGCTTTGCTGATACCGATATAGAGGAAATCGCCAAGGCAAGAGAAGAATATAAAGAGCTGTATGCCAAGTTTAAGGCTGAAATTGCTCCTGAGGCAGAAAAGGTAAGACAGGCAGGCGGTCTTTGTATTATCGGCACCGAGCGTCACGATTCAAGAAGAATTGACAATCAGCTGAGAGGACGTGCAGGTCGTCAGGGCGACCCAGGTACAACTAAATTTTATATTTCTCTTGAAGACGACCTTATGCGGCTTTTCGGCGGAGAGAGAATGCTCAGCGCTATGGATACCTTAAATTTAGGTGAGGACGTTCCCCTTGAATACGGTATGCTGACAAAGGGTATTGAAAGTGCTCAGAAGAAGAAGGAAGGCATAAACTTTGCTTCCCGAAAAAATGTCCTTGAGTATGACGATGTTATGAATAAACAGCGTGAGCTTATCTATGCTCAGCGTAATAAGGTGCTTGACGGTGAAGACCTGAGAGAAACAGTAATGAAGATGATTGATGACACCATTGATAAAAATATAGGTATGTTCATTTCCGATACTGCTGCTGATGAATGGGATTTCGACGGTCTGAGAGAATTTTTCGGTGGTTGGATATGCAGTACTAACGATTTCCGTTATACTGTTGATGAGCTTAACAATATTACGCCTGAGGATATTAAAGAAAGACTTAAGGATAAGGCAAGAATGAAATATGCTATGAGAGAAAAGCTGTTCACTGCCGAGATAATGCGTGAGGCAGAACGGGTTATTCTCCTCAGGAATGTTGATAATAACTGGATGGACCATATTGATGCTATGGACCAGTTAAAGCAGGGCATAGGTCTTCGTGCCTACGGACAGCATGACCCTGTTGTAGCCTATAGAAACGAAAGCTATGATATGTTTGAGGCTATGACCGATTCTATCCGCGAGCAGACTGCAAAGCAGTGCCTCAGTGTAATAATAAACAGCGAGGATGATGTAAAGCGCGAAAGGGTTGCAAAGGAAAGCTCTGCAGGTGATAAGCCTACAACGGTGAGAGGAACAGGTGTTGTGGCTCTTAATGCGCCTTGCCCCTGCGGAAGCGGAAAAAAATATAAGCGTTGCTGCGGCAAAAGTTTAACTTAAGAAGAAAAGCCATCTCGTAAGAGATGGTTTTTTATGTAATTGCACCGTAAACAAAACGAGGCTGTTCATCATATACTGTTAACGGGCATATTGCCCGAAAGGAGACAGAAAAAATGATGTTTGATTTAGAAAGACAGGACTATAGAGAATCGGTTGATTCATCCTGTAAACAGGCGCTTACTCTTGTTTTTATCGAAAATCAGGTAATAGATCAGGTATATGAGCCTGATACAGCCTTCACAAGAGGAACAGCCTTCCCTGAACTCGATAAGCCTTTGTGCGTAGGAGGGATGAGGCGTGAATGACAGAAAAATGTTAAAGAGGAAAATCCACGAATTTGACTTTTCTATAAAGGAAATGGAGCTTTATCTGGATGTTCACCCAAACTGCAGAAGAGCACTTGCATTGCTTGATGAATTAAGACGTAAGCGCAAGGATCTGGTTGCAGTCTATGAGCAACGCTTCGGACCGTTTATTGTCACCACTCACGATGCACCTGCAAATGAACGTTGGCGCTGGATAGACGCCCCGTGGCCTTGGGAATTAAAGGACGGTGAAGTATAATGTGGCAATACGAAAAAAAGCTTCAGTATCCCGTTAATATCAAAAACCCAAACCCGAAATTTGCGCAGATTATAATCAGCCAGTACGGCGGCCCCGACGGTGAGCTTGGCGCATCAATGCGTTACCTTACCCAACGCTATAGTATGCCCTATAACGAGATTAAAGGGATCCTTACCGATATAGGAACCGAAGAGCTTGCTCACTTAGAGATGGTTTGCGCTATGGTATATCAGCTTACCAAAAATCTCACCGAAAAGCAGATTATGGAAAGCGGATTTGATAAATACTTTGTAGACCATACAACAGGTGTTTATCCAATTGCTGCCTCAGCACTCCCTTGGAGAGCCGAATATATTCAGGCAAAGGGCGATATACTCGCAGACCTTCACGAAGACCTTGCAGCAGAGCAAAAGGCAAGAGTGACCTATGACAACCTGCTTCGTCTTATCGACGACCCTGATGTCAGAGAACCTCTTAAGTTCCTTCGTCAGCGTGAAATAGTACACTATCAGCGTTTTGGTGAAGCACTCAGACTGACTGCTGATAAATTAGACAGCAAAAACTTTTATGCTTGTAATCCGTCATTTGATAAAAATTGCGGCAGGAAATAACAAAAAAGCAGATGAACAATCGTTCATCTGCTTTTAAAATTTTAAGGACTAATTCTGTTATTAATCATAAATAAAAGTATCTTGTGATTTATTCTATCCTAGGTGAACAGGCGTTTTAAACATCATTATAATGATTATAGTTTGTCGAAACGCAGAAAAGCGCTTCGACAAGCCGATTTTATCGGCTTTGCACAATTAAATTAACAAAAAATTTAATTGTGCACGATACTCATTGCAATGGGTTTAGTCAAATTATCACGGATAATTTGACCGCAAATCTCATATTTGCGGTCGAAACAGTAACCGAAGTTTCTGTTTCGACTAACTAAAACCATTATAAATCTTCGGGTATTGCACATTTTTGAAATAATGGCAATTTGTATTGACATACAAATTGCGTTGCGGTATAATTGTATACATTAATACGAAAGTGAGCGAAAAATATGCTTGAAATTTCCCCAAAAAGTAATTTGCTTGAGCTTAAAAGCTATAAATATTCTTTACAGGATGTAGCTGAGCCTAACCTCTACAGAAATGTATATAATTATGAGGATGTACCGAAAATTGCTTTTAACCACAGAAGAGTACCGATGAGTATGCCTGAAGAAATTTGGATTACCGATACC
>JBGUVH010000124.1:0-2847 GCA_045134215.1 Acutalibacteraceae bacterium | reverse complement strand
AACATAAGCTCTGTTTTGTCGACTATTTTATCAAAAAGAGTGTCAAGAGCAACAGCTCTGTCTTCAATAAATCTTAAAGGATTACTTATAACACTTTTAGACAGCAGTGCATTAAGCCTTGCATCAGCAATTTCATATTTTTGCCCAAGCAGTGTAGCGGCGCTTTTTTTCAGAATAGCAACCAAGCTTAGAAGCTCGTTATAATCAGGAACAGCAAGCTCTGCCGCCGCCGAAGGTGTGGGAGCTCTCATGTCTGCAACAAGGTCACAAATAGTTGTATCGGTCTGATGACCCACAGCCGAAATAACAGGTATGGGCGAAGCATATATTTTTCTTGCCAGAGCCTCGTCGTTAAAAGCAGATAAATCTTCAGTGGAGCCACCGCCACGACCGATAATAATTGTATCAAAGGCATCAGAAATATCATATATACGCTCAAGTACGGCTATCATTTCACCTGCCGCACCCTCTCCCTGTACTCCTGCACTGCAAACTACAACCTCACACACAGGAAAACGCCTTGAAATAACATTTATTATATCCTGAAGCGCTGCACCTGTACCCGAGGTAACAACAGCAATTCGCTTCGGAAATTTTACAAGAGGACGTTTATTTTTATCATCAAAAAGTCCTTCCTTAAGAAGCTTTTCTTTCAGTAGCTGTAGAGCGAGTAGCTTATCGCCTATGCCATCAGGTGTAATTGATTCAACGTAAAGCTGATAAGTGCCGTCCTTTTCGTAAATAGATACCCTGCCGAAACAGTTAACAGCAATACCGTCCTTAAGCTCTAAATTACAGCGTAAAGCATTTCCCTTAAACATAACGCATTTGATTGACGAAAAGCCGTCACCAAGCGTAAAGTAAATATGACCGCTGGAAATATGCCGTTTAAAATTTGAAATCTCACCACGCACACAGCAAGAAAGAAGTCTTGTGTCACCTTCAAGCAAGGATTTTACATAAAAATTCAGCTGTTTAACGGTTAAAGCCTGTTGCATAGAATCACCGATTACTGAATATTTCGTGCTACAGTACCGAGAATTCCGTTAGCAAAAGCACTGTCATCAACAGTTGCATATTTTTTAATAAGCTCAATTGCTTCATTAATTGATACTGCAACAGGAATATCTTCTCTGTATATCATTTCATAAATTGCAACACGCATTGCAGCAAGTCCAACCTTTGAAATACGGTTTATTGACCAGCCTTTTGAATTGTCGGCAATGCATTTATCAATCTCATCAAGCTTTAAATATACTCCTTTAGCCACATCATTGATATAGTCATTATCAATGAAATCTCTTGCCTCTTTTGCATACTCAATTAAGTCATCGATAGCTTCATCACGGAATATTTTTTCAAAAACAATAATAAATACCTGTTCTCTTTCCTCGGTTCTGTTCATAGGGCACCTACCTTCATAATTATGCATCATATATTGTATATCATTTTGCGACTTTTTTCAAGTAATAGTTGTATTTATGAGCATTTTTTATATTAATACTTGTAAAATATATAGTATGATGATATAATATTATGACGAATAGGGGGAATTAATATGTCAAAAGGTTTCAGAAAAAGTCTTTTCGGCTTCAATACCGAAGATGTATTAAAATATATTTCTGCTTCTGATAACGCCGCCAAAGCCAAAATATCAAAGCTTGAAAAAGAGCTGTCTGAAAAAGAGTCAGAAATTGAAAAGCTTAAGGCAGTAGCAGAGGAATACAACAGCAAAAAAGAATATTTAAAGCTTATGACCGAAAATACTGCAAGAATTTATCTTGCCGCAAAATCTACCTCAAAGCTTTTGATTGACAATGCAAATGAAAGCAGAAGGCTTATTGAGGAGGCTAACGATTCCCGTATAAACACATTAAATGATGTACAGGATGCAATGAAGGATTTGAGAGAAAAAATCAATATTGCAAGTAAAAACTATTGCGAAGAAGTCGATGAGCTTAGTGTTGCCTTTGAAAACCTTAAAAACTGTATAAACGATAATACGGATGAGTCTGACTCAGCCGTCGAAGAGTTTAATACTATAGCTAATAAAAATATATGACGACATATAACATTAACACTGACGAGCTTAAAGAAAAATGCAATATACTCAGATGCGGTGACAGGGTTATTCTCTCAGGAACTGTATATACAGCAAGAGATGCTGCTCACGGACGTATCTTTCAGTATTTAGAAGAAGGAAAAGAGCTTCCCTTCAATATGGACGGAGCAATCATTTATTATGCAGGGCCTACCCCTACCCCTGATAATATGGTTATTGGCAGCTGTGGTCCAACAACCTCAAAGCGAATGGACAGCTTTACACCACGGCTTCTTGATATGGGACTTGCCTGTATGATAGGTAAAGGCGAAAGAAGCAGAGAGGTTGTTGACTCCATTATTAAAAACAAGGCTCTTTATTTATGCGCTATCGGCGGTGCAGGTGCACTTGCTGCAAAGCATATAATCTCCTGTGAGGTTATTGCCTTCGACGACCTTGGCTGTGAATCAATCAAGAAATTAGAATTTTCTGAATTTCCTCTCACCGTTGCAATTGACTCTCTTGGCAACAATATATTTAAAAAGTAACCCGCTTATCCACAGGATAAACGGGTTTTATCTTATATTTCTACTTTATCAAAGGTTTTTCCGTTAAACACAACAATGTGATTAAATCCAACTCTTTTAAGCAGTTCAACGGATTCGTTAAAAAAATAATCAAGATTTTTGGGGTTATGAGAATCACTTCCAAGTGTTACCTCTCCCCCGTTTTCAAGTAATAGCTCAAGCACAGGCACATTAGGATACGGCAGTGTACGGTAGCCTCTTGAAATAGCTCCTGTATTG
>JBGUVH010000123.1:0-3291 GCA_045134215.1 Acutalibacteraceae bacterium | reverse complement strand
TTTACCGCTTGCCTGAATACCGTACTTATTTAATAATTCAGTCTCACAGTAATCAACAAAGGTCTTACTGATATTAAATAAATAGTTTTTGAAGCTTTTATATCCATTACGGTTCTCAAGGTCGTGAACGAATTCATGTTTAAAGATAAACATATACATTCTGCCGGCAGTAAGATTCGGGTTCAAAGTAACTTCACGTGTCTTTGGATTATACTTACCTTCTGTCACTTCACTGCTCCAGCTAAGCTTAAGCCCTAACTTATCGGCAAGCGTTTCAACCCGTTCGCGTTTCTTCGCACGTTTTTCATCACTAAAAGAGTCTGCGTACATATCATTTACGGTATCATTTTCACCGTCCACGCCGCCCATGGAGCTTACCTCTGCTGAATTTTCACCCTCAACATCGTCATTTTCGGCGGTGTTTTTGTTTTGTTCAGCTTCCTTTTGTTTAATGTACTGAGAATACGGAATACTGCCAGCCTCGGCCTCCTGCTCGGCGGTAGTCTTACCGGAAGCAATACTGAGAAGCTTTATCATACGGTTTGTTTCCTCGGTTTTCATATCAGCCTTGGTTTTTCCCGTTACAGCAACATTAACCGCTTCCACTGCACTATCTATAACATTAAGCTTATTAGCAAGACCTACTGCCCAGTTATTTGCATTCGACTGCAAATTCGCATTTTCAGAGAAGCCTTCGCCTTGAGGAGAAGGTGTCACGTCAGTGACGGATGAGGTGTAGCCTTCAGATGAAGGCGTTACATTTGCGTTCGTTTTTACCTGCTCCTGTGCTGCAGATATTTCCTGTACTACAGAGCTTGCCACCGCATTATGCTTTAAATATCCCTGCTCTGCAGAGGATAACTGCTGTGCTGTCAGATACTTACCTACAATTTTAGTAACCTTATTTACAACCTTTGAATCAACTCTGTTTTTCTGAAGCTCATTTTTAACGGCCGATTCAATTACATTCTGCTTAACCTGTGTAGCGTTCTGTGCAGTGGTAGCCGCAACCTTGCCCAGCATTCGCTTATATGTAGTATTGGCTTTACCGTTACTATTGAGAATTTTCTTATTTTTCTTAAGTGCATCCACCTGACCTGCTATCTCAGGACTAAGCTTACCCATACTCTCCGCCGCTAATAATATAAGGTCTGTTTCACCATTATTAACAATAGAAGTGCCGATGTTATTAAATTTATGCATTTGGGTAAGACCACCGACTCCGCCCATAAAGCCACCGGAAATAAGACCGCCTATACCGGCTTCAACTACATCCTTAAAGGCACTGCCGAAGGCTTTAGCCTGTGCCTGTTTTTTGCTCATACCTTCAGCTTGATATTTTCTTACAAGCTGATTAAACTCACTCATACTGCCGCGTATAGCTTCATCGGATATTTTGTTAAGTACTTCGCTCATTACTTCCTCAGAAGCTTCTATTCCACCCTGTTTTGCCATTTCCTTAAAGAACTGTTTCCAGGATGTAGGTGAAATATTATCAAGGAAGTTACCTATAGAAAATCTTTCAGTAGCCATTTCTATAAGACCGCTTGAAAGTGCACCTATAATAATTTGTCCGTCACTGGCCCCCTGTTCAACAAGCATCTTTGCCTGATTTGCAGCGGCGGTTGTAGCCATTATTGCAGGATAAGCGTGTCCGAACACAGTAGCACCAAGGAAGGAATCAGCTGCACTCATAAGCGACTGATACACAAGATTTCCAAAGTTATTACCTATCATTTCGCCCGTTGTACCTCTTACAGTATTTGCAAAATTAACAAGAGCATAGGAATCACCGTACACATCTATATCGTCGCCCGATATTAAATCACCTACAATTCCCGCCGATGCGGTAATACCGCCAACCATTTTTGCAGGAAGTGAAAGGAGATTATATGTAACGGTTGCGGCTGCTCCCTTAAAGCCACCTGCCTTCATATCTTCGGAAATATCCTTAGCGGTTTGCTGTGAAGCTCTCATATTAAGAGTTTCATCCATATCTTCAAGGAATTTTACAGCAGTATTTGTATTATTGTCTTTATCCTTTCCTTTTAGATAAAGATATGTATTATATTCATCATCGGTAAGTAGTCCGTATTTTCTCCAATCTAAATATTCACTATTTGAAGCAGTAAAAGGGTCAATACCAAGCTTTCGCAGTGCTTCAGTTCTTTCAATATCACTTCTTGCGTACAAACTACTATTTTCTTTTGCAAATACAACCTTATCTTCTACATCCTTTTCGGTTATTCTTGTTTTACCTTTAAGAGTAGAAATATCAGTACTAAGAGATATATTATCTATAACTTTTTGAAAATCCTCAGCTTCAAGATTCTTGGAATAACCTTTATCCTCAAACACCTGATTTTTCTCATATACATTACGTGCTTTTTTAAGCTGTTCTATCTGGCTTTCAATATTCTTATATTTTTGACCTTTATTTGCAAAAGGAGTAGGTAGCCCTGTATCAGTAAAAATTTGCTTCTTTTCATGAGAAACATTTTTTAACTGTTCTTCTAAATTCTTAAGCCTCTGATTATAATATTCTTCATTCTGAACCCCGTGATTAGCATCATAGCCAAGCAACCACTGATAAAAATCTTCTTCATAGCCGTTGCGGTTTCTTTTCGAGAAGTCGGCGATATAATCCGTCACCTGCTGAGCCGTAAGGTCACCGTACTCAGCATAGAATTTTGAGTCATTATTCCAGGCATTGTACTGCGCTTCGTTTTCAAATTTAGAATAAAAATCATTAGCCTGCGATACATTATTTTTAGCAGACAAAGCGTTTTCGAGTATGCCGTCAATAGTTTGCTGTATATTAGAAAACTCTTCTGAAGAAAACAGTGTTTTTCCTGCATCATAATTTTTCATAGGAATACGGTTGTCCAGTGCTGATAACAATTTTTTGATTTCGGCGGCACGTCTTGATAAATAATCGTATTCCTTTATTTGTGAGGAATAATCACCATATTTGCTGACATCAGTCACAGATAATTTATTCCATTTATTAACCAAGCTATTCACCTGATTAACAATATCTACATAAGGTGCCGCTTTCTTTTCATAATCATATTCCGCAAAGGTTTTACCGCCTTTTTTATTTAATAAAACATTTTTATTACCATTTTTTAACGCGTCGCGTTCAGCAAAAGTCATAATATCACCTGTTAGAATTAATATGTTTTAAAATTATTTAATGTACCAAATCTATCATATTTCCGTGTAATATCTCGGAATGGGTCCTGTTGTTTATACGCTTCGAGCTGAGCTTCTTGTACAGACGGATAAATA
>JBGUVH010000122.1:0-8549 GCA_045134215.1 Acutalibacteraceae bacterium | reverse complement strand
ACCAACAGGTGGCAATATTTATATTAATGATGTTAATATAACCGACCCGAAAACTGATATTAATCTTCATAGACAAAAAATGGGTATGGTTTTTCAGCAGTTTAATCTGTTCCCGCATATGACCATACTTAAAAATATGACCTTGGCTCCTATAAAGCTTCTGAAAAAATCTAAAGCTGATGCCGTTAAAAACGCTCATGAGCTTCTCACAAGAGTTGGTCTTGACGATAAGGCTAATACTTATCCTTCACAGCTTTCGGGTGGACAGAAGCAACGTGTTGCTATAGTTCGCGCTCTTGCTATGAATCCTGATGTTATGCTTTTTGACGAACCCACAAGTGCTCTTGATCCCGAAATGGTTGGCGAGGTTCTTGAAGTTATGCAAGAACTTGCAAAAAGCGGTATGACAATGGTTGTAGTTACTCACGAAATGGGTTTTGCAAGAGAGGTTGCTGACCGTGTAATATTCATTGATGAAGGTATTATAATGGAAGACGCTTCGCCGAAAGAATTTTTCTCTAATCCAAAATCACCGCGACTAAAAGATTTTTTGTCAAAAGTTTTATAAAGAAAACCTGCTTCGGCAGGTTTTTTATATAGCAACATAAAATCTTTCACATATACTGTATTAGTGAATTTATTTGTGATTTATTGGCAAGAATAATATTACAAATAATTTTGGAGTGTGAAAGATAAATGAGTATAAAACGCGGTGACATTTATTACGCGGATTTAAGTCCTGTTGTAGGTTCCGAGCAGGGTGGTATAAGACCTGTCCTTATTGTTCAGAACGATGTTGGAAACAGATACAGTCCCACCGTTATAGCGGCAGCAATAACCAGTCAACACGATAAAGCATCACTGCCAACGCACATCAAGGTTAATGCTGTTTCATCAGGTCTTGCAAAGGATTCTATTGTATTGCTTGAACAGGTGAGAACCATTGATAAAAAAAGACTGAAGGAAAAAATGGGAACTCTTGATAACAGGTCAATGGGCGAAATTGATATGGCTTTATCTGTCAGTTTTGGTCTTAATTCTTCGGCAGCTGATATAACTGCTACATAAAAATAGCAGTAAAAAAATGACGGTCATCGACCGTCATTTTAATTTTTAATTAAGCCCACCACATATTGCAGTTGCTTTCTTTAATAAGACATTCCTTAAGAACATCAACAGCCTTCTCCAGACCCTCCTTTGGAGCCATAAGACCGTCTTCGTGTTCAATGCTTATTGCATAGTCATAACCAACAATTGCAAGAGCACTGATTATATCCTTCCAATAAGATATGTCATTACCGTAGCCTACAGCTCTGAAGGACCAGGAACGACCAGCAAAATCGGTATAAGATTTGTAATCGTTACAGCCGTTAACAGCGGTGTTGTATTTGTCAATTTTGGTGTCCTTAGCGTGAAAATGGAAAATTGCATTTTCTTTACCAAGAGCTTTAATTACTGCAACGGGGTCCATACCTTGCCATATAAGGTGGCTGGGGTCAAGGTTAGCGCCGATTTCGGGACCAATAGCAGCACGGAGCTTTAACAAGGTTTCTGGATTATATACACAGAATCCGGGATGCATTTCAAAAGCGATTTTGTCTACACCGTGTTCTCTTGCGAATTTAACGGTTTCTTTCCAGTAGGGAATAAGCTTTTCATTCCACTGCCACTCTACTACCTTTGCAAATTCAGGTGGCCAAGCGCAAGTTACCCAGTTGGGATTTTCGCTTGTTTCGCAGTCACCGGGACAGCCTGAGAAGGTATTAATCTGATGAATACCAAGCTTTTCAGCAAGAAGAATTGTCTTCTTAATAGCAGCATCATATTCCTCAGCAATCTTTTTATCAGGATGCACAGGGTTAGCATGACAGCTTAATGCACTGATTTCGAGACCGTACTTTGCAACGGTAGCCTTGAATTCCTCAAGAGCCTTGTCATCATTTAAAAGTACGTCAGGGTTAGCGTGTTGGGTTCCGGGATATCCGCCTGAACCAACCTCAATCATTTCAAGTCCAATAGATTTGAAATAAGCAAGAGCCTGTTCAAAGGGTTCGTCACCCAGAAGATTGGTTAATACACCAAGCTTCATAAAAATACACCCCACAGTGAGAATTTGTTAATTTAATTTTAAGGTCAAAGTCTTTTAATGTTAAGAAAATTTAATTATTCTCAAGAATTTCTTTGATTTTATCAATACCGTACCCCGAAGAAGCAGAGGTGGGAATTATTTCCACACCGTCAATAAAATCACAGAGCTCATCGGTAATAAGCGTCATTCGTTCATTAAACTGAGTTTTATTCAGTTTGTCACATTTTGTGAGAATAATGGTATATGGAATATTCATCTGATACATAAAATCAAGCATAGAGTAGTCAAATTCGCTGGGTGGATGGCGCATATCTATAAGCTGAAACACCATTTTAATATTTCTGCCTGTTCTAAAATAGCTTTCCATTAAGTCAGACCAACGTGTGCGCTCACCGAATGGCACCTTTGCGTATCCGTAACCCGGTAGGTCAACAAGTCTTATAGTATCAAGCTTAAAGAAATTTATAGTTACGGTTTTTCCGGGACTGGCACTTACTCTTGCAAGGGATTTTCTGTTAACAATCTTGTTTATGAGAGAAGATTTTCCAACATTTGACCTGCCTGAAAAACAGAATTCAGGCAAATCAGACTCACCCAGCTGTGCTGCTGTACCGAAGGATTTTTCATATTCTATTTTGTTGTAATTCATAGCTTTACCAATGCCTTATCTAAAATTTCGTCTTGGTGACCTACAGGAATAAATTCGAGATGGTCCTTTACAATCTGGTCAACATCCTCAAGGTCTGCAATATTATCCTTGGGAATAAATACAGTTTTGACACCGCTTCTGTAAGCTGCAATAGATTTTTCTCTCAGTCCACCTATAGCCAAGACACGACCGCGAATGGAAATTTCGCCCGTCATTGCAATATCTCGTCTGATTGGGGTGTCAGTAAGAGCAGAAACAAGGGCGGTAGTCATAGTAACGCCAGCCGATGGGCCATCTTTTGGGATAGCAGATTCAGTAGCGTGGATGTGGATATCCTTGGTTTTGTAAAAATCTGAAGCTATACCTAAATGGTCAGCACGTGAGCGTACATAGGTAAGAGCTGCATGGGCTGATTCCTTCATCACTTCTCCAAGAGAACCTGTAAGCTCAAGCTTTCCTGTACCTGGTACAGCAGAAACCTCAATCTGCATAATTTCACCGCCAACTGCTGTCCAGGCAAGTCCGTTAATAACGCCCACTTCGTTTTCTGCGGGGATTTCTTCAGTACGGTAACGGTGGTGTCCAAGCATTTCCTTTACCTTATCGCTGTCTATTTTTACACATGTAGCTTTGTTTTCTACAATTTCCTTTGCTGCTTTTCTGCAAAGTGTAGCAATTTTTCTTTCTAAGGTTCTTACACCCGCTTCTCTTGTATAGAAGTCAATAAGGTCATAAATAGCCTTATCGCTTATTTTACACATTGAAGCAGTCAGTCCGTGACGTTTAAGCTGCTTTTTAACTAAATGCTTTTTAGCTATGCCAAATTTTTCTTCTCTTGTATAGCTTGTAAGCTCAATTATTTCAAGTCTGTCACGAAGAGGGGCTGGAATTGTGTCAAGTGAGTTGGCTGTTGTGATGAAAACAGTTTTGCTCAGGTCAAAAGGAAGGTCAATATAATGGTCTGTGAAGGTGCTGTTTTGTTCTGCATCAAGAACTTCAAGAAGGGCAGAGGCTGGGTCACCTTTATAGTTGGTGGATAGCTTATCTATTTCATCAAGCAAAATCAGTGAATTATTGCTTTTTGACTGTTTTACAGCAGACATTATTTTACCGGGCATAGCACCAATATAGGTTTTTCTGTGACCTCTTATTTCAGCTTCATCACTTATACCGCCCAAAGCGATACGGGCATAGTTTCTACCCATACACTCAGCTATTGTTTTTGCAATTGAGGTTTTACCTACACCGGGAGGGCCGTACAGACATATAATCTGACCGTTTATTTCGGGGACGAGGGAATAAACTGACAGCATTTCCAATATTCTTTCCTTAACCTGCTTCATTGAATGAAAATCTCTTTCAAGAATCTTTGCGGAACGCTTAATATCGTTTTTAAGGGTGGTTCCTTTGTTCCAGGGTAAAGACAGACATTCATCAAGATAATTTCTGATTACTGCTGATTCCTGTGAGCCGGGAGGCATTTTTGAAAGCTTTGCCACCTCGTTGCCGAGTTTTTCTTTTACCTCCACTGAAGCGTCCATTTTTGCTATTTTATCATAATAGCCATCGGTTTCGTCAGAGGTTTCACCGTAAAGCTCTTCGTTTATAGCTTTTATTTGCTCCTTGAGATAATACTCGCGTTGATTATCCTCAATCTGCATACGGACACTTTCACTTATTTTGTTATCAATCTTTAACAGTCCGCACTCTTTTGATAAAAGCTTTAAAAGCATTTTAGCTCTTATATGCGGGTCGCGTTGCTCAAGAAGAAACTGCTTGTCGTCAAACGGAGCAGGGATACTGGCAGCAATATAGTCACAAAGCTCTGATAGATTATCGTTTGTAGCTACATTCATCATAATATCCGTTGAAATGCCTGCAGGAAGTAAAAGGGCATATTTTTCAAATTCGTCTCTGATCTTACGAATAATTGCTTCGGTATATTTTTCGGTGTGACGGGAGTTTGCATCATCAATTCTGCGTAGCTGAGCATAATTACAAACACCGAGTTTTTTTACATTAATGCGTTGAGCTCTATATAAGCCTTCGGCAACTACTTTTACACTTTTTTCTGACAACTTAAGAAACTGACGTATACGAACAACACATCCGATTTCATATAGCTGAGCTTCACTTGGTTCTTCATCACGCAAGTCTTTTTGGGACACAAGGAATAAAAGCTGGTCCTTGTCCATAGCTATATTAAGAGCAGCTATTGAAGATTTTCTTGCTGCCTCAAAATGAATTGGCATGTCGGGAAAGGCTATTAAACCGCGAAGCGCAAGTAACGGTAGTGTTATTGTACTGGAAAATTCGGAAACTGACATATATACCTCCGTAATATATTAAATAACTACTTGATTATACAACACTTTTCGTTTTAATTCAACTATTAGATTTTATCGATTTTTTACATTTAGATAATTGACAGAAGAATAAAAATGCGTTAAAATACTGTATGATAGCTTATCGCTATAATTTACTTGGACTTTGCGGTGATTGAATTGGTTAAAATTTCCCCTTCGGTTCTTACTTCAGATTTTCTTGAACTGAAAAATGATATAAAAAAGCTTGAGGCTGCAGGTGTGGATATGCTCCATCTTGATGTTATGGATGGAATTTTCGTGCCAAACATTTCCTTTGGAATTCCTGTGATTAAATCAATAAAGGAGCATACCTGTCTTCCGTGTGATGTTCATCTTATGATAGATAAACCTCATCGCTATATTAAAGAATTTGCCGCCGTTTCCGATTATCTCGGTTTTCATTTTGAAGCAGGTTCTGAGTGCAAAGAAACATTAATGGAAATCCGTAGTCTCGGCTGTAAATCCTGTCTTACCATAAAGCCGTGTACTGAGCCTGAAGAAATCTTTTCTCTTCTTGATTATTGTGATATGGTGCTTGTTATGTCTGTCGAACCGGGCTTTGGCGGTCAGAAATTTATGCCTTCTGCTCTTGATAAGCTCTCGAAACTAAAAAATGAAATTTCCCGTCGCGGTCTGAACATTTTGCTTGAGGTTGACGGTGGTATAAATGCAGAAACAGCCCCACTGGCTGTAAAAGCTGGGGCTGATGTATTGGTAGCAGGTAATTATATTTTTTCTGCTGATGATATGGTAAAGCGTGTAAAAGAAATTAAGGCTCTTTAATTTTACAGCCTATTTGTGTTATTGCGTTTTGGCAAATGAGTGTCCCGTATTCTTCAAGTATTCCTTTAAGATGTTTATTGTCATTACACTTTATACTCTTTAAAAAAGCGGTAGTGGATAGCTCTAAATAATATTTTTCATTATATCTGTAGAGCTTACTGTTATCGTTTTGTATTCCGTACAGCTGAACTATTGTATCAAATAAAGTGTCAATGTCTTTAATTTCAAAATATTTATAAACGATATTTGCTTTCAGTTTTTTTATATTCATTGAAACCTCCACGGTTAATTATATTTAGGAGATGTATTATGTCTTATTCAATGCTTAAAAGCGGCACCGATATACGCGGTGTTGCAAGTGATGTTTATGGTAGTGAAATTAACCTTACAGATGATGCTGTTTATGATATAGTGTCTGCATTTGTATGTTTTCTTACCGACAAAATAGGTGTTTCTGCGGAAGAAATGAAGATTTCGGTTGGACATGATTCAAGAATAACCGCACAGCGTATCAGCTCTGCAGTTATTAATGCGCTTGTTTCGTCAGGTGTAAGCGTTATTGATTGCGGTCTTTCATCTACTCCTGCAATGTTTATGACCACAGTAATGCTCGACTGTACTGCTGCTATACAGATTACAGCCAGTCATCATCCTGCTGACCGTAACGGACTTAAATTCTTCCTCAGTAGTGGTGGTCTTGGCAGTGCGGAAATTACAGAGATTCTTTCTCTTGCCGATACAAATACAGTTTATTTGCCCACAAAAAAAGGTAGCTGCGAAGAATATAACTTTATGAGTGACTATGCAGCTATGCTCAGAAAATTAATTTGTGATTCTGTCGGTAAAACCGAAGAACAGCAACCCCTTAAAAATTATCATATTGTGGTTGATGCGGGAAACGGTGCAGGCGGTTTCTATGCTTATGAGGTTCTTCATAAGCTGGGAGCCGACATAAGCGGCAGCCAATTCCTTGAGCCCGACGGTATGTTCCCGAATCATATTCCTAACCCTGAAAACGAGGACGCTATGAAAAGCGTGTGTGAAGCGGTTGTAAAAAACAAGGCTGACCTTGGTATTATTTTCGATACCGATGTTGACAGAGCGGGCTGTGTTGATAACAGCGGTGTAGAAATAAATCGTAACCGTCTTATTGCCCTTGCCAGTGCAATTGTGTGTCAGGATAATCCAGACGCTACAATAGTAACCGATTCTGTGACCTCTGACGGTCTTAAAGCTTTCATAGAAGATAATTTAGGCGGTAAGCATTACCGATATAAGAGAGGCTACAAAAATGTTATTGATATGGCTAAAAGTCTCTGTGAGCAGGGAATAAACTGTCCTCTTGCTATTGAAACCTCAGGTCATGCGGCTTTAAGAGAAAACTATTTCCTTGATGATGGCGCATATCTTGTTACACGAATAGTTATTGAACTTGCAAAGGGTACGGATATTGACAAGCTTCTTGAACCACTTGCTACTCCTGTAGAGTCCGAAGAATTTCGTTTTTCTATACTTACAGATGATTTTAAGGAATACGGAGAAAAAGTATTAGCCTCTTTGGAAAATTTTGCTTCAAGCTGTAATCAATGGAAGCTTGCTGAAGATAATAGGGAAGGACTTCGTGTTTGTGTACCGAACGGTTGGTTCTTGCTACGGCTCAGTGTTCACGATCCGGTTATGCCTATGAATATTGAAAGTAATGTTGTAGGCGGCGTGGAAAAAACCGTTGCCCAGCTTAGAGGCTTTTTTAGGCAATTTGATAAGCTTGATACTAATTCATTTTGATATGTTAAACGCCCCTTACGAAAGGGGCGTTTTTTCAGCAATTTTCTTCCTTACAGGAAGGTGGGAAAAAATCCGAGGTTGGAAAATCAATTTTGCTGAATACATCACAGGGGGTTACCGTACCGCAGTTTCCGTTACATTGCTTTTCTGGTATACAGAAGTCGTATACGGGTACAAGCATCTGAACATTTCTGATTAACTGAACTACCGTAAAAAGTCCAAGGGTAACATAAACCGCATTGGTGCCGTTTTGCAAAGCAGTACAGAGCCTTCCGCCTACAGCATTACAGATACAGTCAGGAATACCGCATACACTTGTATATCTGTTGTCAACCTCACAGATTTTTGCAGAAAGCGGTACGGGAGAAACTGTCTGTACGACGCATTTAGGTAGGTTTGAGGTAGCTCCAAGCTGTGCATCTGAGTTTCCAAGCGATGTAACATTAGAGAAAATTCTTGCGTTACCTTCGCCGCCAAAGAGTATTACTTTTTTACTGAACGTACATATACCTCTTACATCTGTAGGCAAAGTGTTCTGCGATGTAAAAACATCAAGCTCAACCAGAAAGAAAAAGGAAAGATCGCAGGAATAAAATCCTTTGTTAAAATTCACCTGTTCTACATCTACATATACATTAAGTACTTCCGCATTTTTTAGTCTGACATTAACTGCGCTTTGAATAAGCGTCTGGTCTTCGTCAGATAAGTAGCATCTCAAATCTTCAAGACAATCTCTGTCGCAGCAGGAATCATACACCCTGCCTGCGTCAATACAAACAGCCTCGTTACAGTTTTCGCTGAAATTGTTTTCTGCCATTATGTGTCCTCCTTACAAAAAATCAAGCCTTAGTAGAAATTTTCTAAAACTCACTATATA
>JBGUVH010000121.1:0-4908 GCA_045134215.1 Acutalibacteraceae bacterium | reverse complement strand
GATATAGGGCAATCTTTAAATTTACATCTTTTTCAAGGGTGCCATCCTTAGCTACAGTACCTCCGTCTTCCCCTCCGTGACCTGCGTCGATTATTATTAAAGGTTTGCTCTCTTTCTTTTCAGCCTCTGTTGCCACTATCTTAAAGGATGAAAATAGATTGATTAAGATGCAAAGAACAAGAATTAAGGAAACAAGATTATAGATTTTATTTTTCATACCGTACCTCCAAAACCTATTTATTAAATATACTTTGATTTATAGGCGGATATGAAAAAATCCCAAGCTTTTTTAGCTCGGGACAATTCTTATTAAGCGTTTCTTGCTTCTTTTAAAGCTTCTGCAAGCTGTGCAGGACAGGATGTTGTCTTGTAGCCGCACTTAATATTTTCACAACGTGAGATGTAATCATCAACGTCCATACCAACTGCTAAAGCAGCAACGCCCTGAGTGTTGCCGTGGCAGCCGCCAATGAACTCTACAGACTTAATTACGTTGTCTTCTATTTCAACGTTTATCTGTCTTGAACAAACACCTTTAGTCTTGTAAGAATATTTCATTTTTATACTCCTTTATAAAATATATTTCATAGCTGTATTATTATCGGTAGTAAAACTTCCGATAGGATTTGGCTTGCCGGTAAAATAACCGTGAAAATCAGTTCCGCCTGTTAAAAATAAACCGTGCTTATCTGCAAGCTCTTTTATAACCGCTATATCCTCGGGTTTATTTCTTGGGTGATTTACTTCGATACCGTCAATAAGCTTTTTTTCACAAAGCTCGTAAAGAAGCGGCATAGTGCCATATTCACTTGGGTGCGCCAGATCTGATTTGCCGCCTGTTGCTTTTACTTTATTAATTATATCAAAAGTATCCGGATAGTCAATATCAATATAGGCGTATCCGTTTTTGGAATTGAACATTTCTTTAAAGAAATTACCGAAAATCTCATTGCAAATACCGAGCTCTAAAAAGCACTGCATTATGTGTTGCTTGAATATACACGTAGCATCCCCTGCTTTTTCAAGTACCATCTCGAGATTTATAGGATATCTTTTTTCCAGGAGTTTTATGCTTTCCAGCATAGCGCTTCGGCGTTTAGCTGTAATATCCTTTATGATGCCCTCCAATATTTCTGTTTTTTGCGGTGAATAACAAAGTATGTGAGCTTTTTTGTTTCTTGATTTATCTATAGTAGATATTTCGATTCCTTTTATAATTTTAAGCTTGCTGCTGTTTTTAAGTTCAATAGCTTTGTTATAACCGGCAAAAGTATCGTGATCTGTAATTGCAATCCCGTCAAGCCCATTTCTTTCGGCTGCGCGCAATAGATCCTTTACAGTTGTTGAACCATCGGAAAAAACAGTGTGACAGTGAAGGTCGTAAGGCATATATAATCTCCTTGCTTTCTCAGCGAACGCTTGAGGTACCTTTTTCGTTTAAATATGTTGAGTGAAGGTCGGCTAAATGAAGCTTTACAGCTAAAGTGTATTTTTCAAAAGCCTGACTCATAGCATATCCGCCTGCTCTTGCGGAATCGTCAAAACCACCCATATGCCACCTTATAGCCATAGCTTCATCAAGCTTTAAGCGCATAAATCTTTCAATAAGGAATACTGATTTTTCACCGTGTCCATAAGGAAACAAATCCTCCACACTGTAGTAAGGTACCTTTTCCCACTGACCTGTTTCCTCATTTTTTTGATTTCTTGTAGATGTTTTATAGTACTGGGCTTTGCAGATGTCGTGAAGGAGAGCGCAAATGGTGAAGCTTTCAAGATTGTCGCCCTCTTCTTCATTAAAATATTTTTCAGTCATAACCTTATAAACGCTTAAGCTGTGCATAACAAGTCCGTTTTCACAGGCACAATGAAATTTTGTGCTGGCAGGAGCCTGAAAAAAGTCTGTTTTTTCAAGCCAGGCAATAAGCTTTTCGCTGCCTTCACGTTTAACGTTTTCTTTAAATATTCTGATATATTCCTGCTTATAATCCATATTAAATAGCCTTTCGTCTTTTTTTAATATATTAACATATTTAAAAATAAAAAACAAATATATTATGAAAAATACAGAAAAAAGCCATCTGATGATGACTTTTATAATTTATATACGCTTTTTACCCCTGTTGTCAAGAGCGTCTACTTCCTTTATAAGCTCTGATACTACACCGCAGTCAATGCTGTTGTCATTTTCTTTTGTAAGATTCAAGGTGATTTTATCTATAAGCTCAGCAAAAATTTCAAGCTCCTCTTCACTGAAGCCGTTGTACATCTGCTTATCACAGTTTTTATAAATTTCAGTACAATCGTCAACAGCTTTTAATCCGACTTCTGTAAGTTCAAGGTGCTTACATCTGAGATTTTCTTCCTCAATTATTTTTTTGATAAGTCCGCACTTTTCCATCTTTTTTGTGGAAAGAGCAACGGAAGCAGGACTCATATTAACAGCTTGAGATACCTCGATCTGAGTGCAGTTAGGGTGATGCTTTATATAATTTAATATCTGCATTTGTCCGGAATAAAGGCCAATATTTCTTAATTCCTTATTAAGATGTAATTTAGAAACAAGACCAAGCTTGAAAAGGCGCATATTAAGTGCAGTCAAATTCATGTTAATAACCTCTCTGTTAGCTTAAAATTTTACAATTAAATTATAAATTGTAAATGTGTATTAATTATGAAAAAAATTAAAATATTTATAATTTCTTTCATAAATAATTTCTGTGAAAATAAAACGGAAATACCAAAAGGCATTTCCGTTTTTTCAGCTAAATCAAAGGATGATTTCACCGTCAACTGTGCCGGGAAGAGCAGCAGCATTGGATTCATCTGTATCAACGTGCATTGCAGCAGCGTACTTGGGGCTTACTCTTACAACAACGTCACCGTAGATAAGAGATCTGCCGTTATAATCAACCTTAACAGAAACGATCTGCTTGTCAACTACGTTAGCTTCAGCAGCTTCCTCTACGTTGAAGTGGATGTGACGCTTAGCTGCGATAACACCGTTTTCAAGTGTGACTTCGCCTGCAGGTCCCTTAAGGATGCAGCCGGGTGTGCCTGCTAAATCACCGGACTCTCTGATAGGAGCATTGATGCCCATCTTTCTTGCGTCGGAGAGAGAAACCTCAACCTGTGTTTCGGGTCTTGTGGGACCGAGGATAGACATAACAAATGAACCCTTAGGTCCGATAACTTCTACCTTTTCGTTTGTTGCAAACTGTCCGGGCTGAGAAAGGTTCTTCTTGTTGGAAAGAACAGCGTCAGGTCCGAAAAGAATTTTAAGATGCTCATTAGTAACATGAAGGTGACGAGCGGATGTTTCAACCATTACTTTCATTGTATAATACACTCCTTGTGGTTTTATAAATATATTTTACTACTTAAAATCAAATTTTTCAACAGAAAGGTGTATTTATTTCTTAAAATATGTGATATAATTTTAAAAAAGTGAGAAAAAGGTGTTTTTATGATAAACGATATACTTGAACTTGAAAGAGAATGTAAAAATTGCGAAAAATGCAAATTATGTCAGACAAGAACCAATGTTGTTTTCGGTGTGGGTAATCCTGAAGCTGACATAATGTTTATAGGAGAAGGTCCCGGTGAAAACGAGGACCTGCAGGGTGAACCCTTTGTAGGCAGGGGCGGTCAGCTTCTTGATAAGATGCTTAAAGCTGTTGACCTTGACAGAAAGAAAAACATCTACATAGCTAATATTGTTAAGTGTCGCCCTCCCAAAAACCGTGACCCCGAGCCCTCTGAACAGGAAGAATGTTTAGCTTGGCTTAGAAATCAGGTCAAACTTATAAATCCCAAAATAATAGTTTGTTTGGGAAGGATTGCGGCAGCCAAACTTATTAAGCAGGATATAAAGATAACAAAGGAGCACGGTATTTTCTTTGAAAAAGGTAACTTTTTAATGATGGCTACCCTCCACCCTGCCGCACTTTTAAGAAATCCCAATAATAAGCCTGCTGCTTTTGATGATTTTATTAAGCTGAGAGAAAAAATTGATGAGTTAGGTCTTAAAATATAAACGAAAAGCCCCGATGAAATTCATCGAGGCTCGAATTTTCTTGCTTGAAATACCATCAGGCAGCGGTTTTGTTTGTATCTTTATTAGTTTTGTTTTTAGGTTTGGTAAACTGGTCTACAATAATAACAACTGCGCCTAAAAGAATGAAAATATAGTAGGTAAAGAAACGCCATGTAAGAACACTTGCAAACATATTGCTTTCGCTGAAATACGGTGCCATAAAAGCAGAGAAACCGATTTCCTGGGCGCCTGATGCACCGGGCATGGGCATAAAGCAAACTGAAGCCTGAAGCACGTGCTGCATAGCGGTGATTTCAACAAATCCCGCTTCGGTATTTCCCAAAGCTCTGTAAACGAAGTAAAGCACACTCATCTGAAGTATTGCCTGAGGTATTGAAAATACGACAGAGAGAATTATTTCCTTTTTATTTTTGCGGAAACGCTCGGAATAATCGCTGAAGTCCGCTTCGAATTTATTTATTTTTTCCTCAAAATTTCGTTTCTTTAAAAAGTCAATTTTATTTGTAAGCTTGATGCATACTTTGCACATAAAGCGAAGACATCTTCTTGAGAAAAGCAAAGGTATGACAACAAGCCACAAGCCATTCATAAAAAGTCCGAAATATGAAAAATAAAGTAAGGTATTGCCCATTGATGCAATTGTACTGTGCATATATATAAGTGAAGCGGTTGTGCAAAGCATAAATGCAGTCTGATAAGCAAAGAACTTTAAAAACATTGCTGCTATAGAACCGCCCATAGGGATATTGTGACGCTTTAGGTAAGCCGCCTGAGCAGGCTGGCCGCCTGTAGAACTGGGGGTTATATAACAATAGTAAAGACCTATTATACCGATTTTTATAGAGTCCGGC
>JBGUVH010000120.1:0-4891 GCA_045134215.1 Acutalibacteraceae bacterium | reverse complement strand
GCATGTCCCATACCGTAAATAAGACCTGAACGGTCACCCGCTTCCTTCCTGAGTAGCTTTTTAAGATAAGCGTAAACCTCTGCCTCGTCTTCCCAGTCCTTTACATTCTTCTTAATATCCTCAAACATAGTGCAGACCTTTATGTTTGCGCCGCCGTGCTTGGGTCCTTTAAGTGAGCCGAGCGCCGCCGCAATTGCTGAGTAGGTATCAGTGCCTGAAGAAGAAACAACGTGGGTGGTAAAGGTAGAGTTATTTCCTCCGCCGTGCTCTGCGTGAAGCACAAGAGCGAGGTCAAGAAGCTTTGCTTCCAAGGGAGTATACTTGCTGTCAATTCTCAGCATGTGGAGAATGTTTTCGGCAGTAGACAGATGAGGCTCAGGATTGTGTATAAAAAAGCTATTATTGTTACGGTTATAGTAGTTATAGGAATGATAGCTGTATACACTGAGCATTGGAAATGTAGCAATTAGCTGAAGACACTGACGCAGTACATTTGGAATTGATGTATTGTCAGGGTCTTTATCATAGGAATAAAGGGTTAATACGCTTCTTGCAAGAGAGTTCATTATGTCATTTGAGGGAGCCTTCATTATAATATCTCTGACAAAAGAATTAGGAAGGCTTCTATAATCTGACAAAACCTGTTTAAATTCCTTCAAATCACTACTGTTTGGAAGCTGACCGAACAGTAAAAGATATATAGTTTCCTCAAAACCGAATCTGCCGTCCTTTACAAAACCGTAAACAAGGTCCTCAATAGCATAGCCTCTGTAAAAAAGCTCACCTGGGATGAGAACTTCCTTTCCATCAATAATTTTACGTGAATTAATTTCTGAAATCTCGGTAAGTCCTGTGAGAACACCTTTACCGTTTAAATCGCGAAGTCCTCTGTTTACTTTATGCTCAATATACATTTCAGGCTGTATGTGACAATCCTTCACACAAAGCTCTGAATACTTTGTTATTGTATCCGTAATAGCCGAATAATCTTTTATAGTTTTCTTTAAAGGCATTATTTTTCTCCTTTCTACTGTCTGAACTGCAGGGAATATAAATCCTTATAAATTCCCTCTGCCTTCATAAGCTCCTCATGGGTGCCGATTTCTTTTATTTTGCCGCCGTCAACCACAGCAATAGTATCGGCTGTGCGGATAGTACTAAGCCTGTGGGCAACAACTATTGTTGTTCTGCCCTTGCAAAGCTCGTCAAGAGCCTCCTGTATTAGAATTTCGGTGGTGTTGTCCAAAGCACTTGTGGCTTCGTCAAGAATAAGTATGGCAGGGTTTTTAAGAAATACTCTTGCAATACTGAGCCTTTGCTTTTGTCCGCCCGAAAGCCTTACGCCTCTCTCTCCGATTTCGGTATCATATCCCTTCTCAAGAGTCATAACATAGTCGTGTATATTGGCTCTCTTTGCCGCTTCTATCATTTCTTCTTCACTGGCATCTAGTTTGCCGTACATAATGTTATCCCGTATAGTTCCTGAAAACAGAAACACATCCTGCTGAACAATACCAATGTTTTTTCTGAGACTCATAAAGGTTATATCATTTATATTTATACCGTCAACGGTGATTTCACCGCTGTCCACCTTATAAAAGTTTGGTATAAGGTGGCACATTGTGGTTTTTCCGCCGCCTGAATGACCTACAAGAGCAAGTTTTTCTCCTTCTTTAATGTCAATAGAAACATCATCCAGCACCTCGCCGTCCTGTGTTTTATAAGAAAAGCTTACATTTTTAAAGGAAATTTCACCCTTTACATTTTCAATATCCACAGCGCCTTCATTTTCCTTTTCAGGTTCTTCTTCCATTATCTCAATAAACCGTGAGAAGCCCGACACACCGTTCTGATACTGCTCCATAAAGCCGATAAGCTGGGTTACGGGATTGATAAATAGGTTTACCGATACTATAAAGGTAGAATAATCTCCAAAGGAAATTTTATCGGCATAAAGGAAAAGTCCGCCTGCAATTATTATTACAACATTAAATACATCAGTTATAAAGGTGGAGGCTGAATGATACTGTCCCATAGCCTTATAAGACTTATGACAGGCGTCAACAAAAAGCTTGTTGTTTTTATCAAACTTCTCAAATTCCTTTTCGTTGTTGGCGAATGCCTTTGTTACCCTTATGCCTGTAATACTGCTTTCGGTAACAGCATTAATTCCTGCAGTGGTAACCCTGCGCTCCTTAAAAGCTTCACGCATTTTTTTGCGGAAGTAAGAGGAAATAATAAGAAGAAAGGGTACACATATAAAAATTATCAGCGTCAGAGGAATGTTCAGTGTGCAAAGATAAACAAAGGAGCCGATAACGGTAATGGAACTGACAATAAGGTTTTCGGGACCATGATGGGCAAGCTCTGCAACATCAAAAAGGTCACTTGTAATATGTGAGAGAATCTGTCCTGTTTCATTTTTATCAAAATAAGAATAGGGCAAACTCTGTAAATGACGGAACATATCTCTTCGCATCTGGGCTTGCATACGAGTACCAATCAGATGTCCGTAATACTGAACAAAATAACGAAGCAGCATCCGAAGTACATAAAGGGTTAAAACGCCAAGTCCTGCAACAATTATAAGATTATACTTTTTTTCGGGGATAAGGGTATTAAGCATAAGGTTAGTAATAATGGGATATACCATACCGATAGCCGAAATGAGAAGAGAGGCGGTCATATCGGCAATAAAAAGCGTTTTATGGGGTTTATAGTAGGAAATGAATTCTTTAAGCATTTTGCACCATCCTTATAGCGTTCTTAATTATACCACATTTTGCCTTCAAGTTCAATATTACGGTTGACAAAAAAGAGCAGATAATATATAATTTTTAAAGATATTTTTATATATAAAGAGGAATAAAAATGGGAATTTATGAAGAGCTTGTCGCCAGAGGACTTATTGCTCAGGTAACAAATGAAGAAGAAATCAGAAAAATGGTAAACAGCGGACAGGCAAAGTTTTATATCGGCTTTGACTGTACCGCAGACAGCCTTACTGCAGGTCATTTTATGGCGCTCACCCTTATGAAGCGTTTGCAGATGGCTGGTAATAAGCCTGTTGCTCTTATCGGCGGCGGTACTACTATGATAGGCGACCCCTCAGGCAGAACCGATATGAGAAAAATGCTTACAAAAGAGGATATTGACCATAATGCTGAATGCTTTAAGCGTCAGATGGAGCGTTTTATTGAATTCGGCGAGGGCAAGGCTACAATGGTTAATAATGCCGACTGGCTTTTAAACCTTAATTATGTAGATATGCTCAGAGAGGTAGGAGCTTGCTTCTCGGTTAATAATATGCTCAGAGCAGAATGTTATAAGCAGAGAATGGAAAAGGGACTTTCCTTCCTTGAATTCAACTATATGATTATGCAGAGCTATGACTTCTACTATCTGTTCCAGAATTACGGCTGTAATATGCAGTTCGGCGGGGACGATCAGTGGAGTAATATGCTTGGCGGTACCGAGCTTATCAGAAGAAAGCTTGGTAAAGATGCTCACGCTATGACCATTACCCTGCTTACCGACAGTCAGGGCAAGAAAATGGGTAAAACCGCAGGTAATGCTGTATGGCTTGACCCCAATAAAACCTCTCCCTATGAGTTTTTCCAGTACTGGAGAAACGTTGGGGATAACGATGTTCTCAAATGTATCCGTATGCTTACCTTCCTTCCCCTCCAGCAGATTGATGAAATGGACAAATGGGAGGGTAGTCAGCTTAATAAGGCTAAGGAAATTCTCGCTTATGAGCTTACAAACCTTGTTCACGGTAAAGAGGAAGCTGACAAGGCTCTTTCTGCTGCAAGAAGTATGTTTGCAGGTGGTAAAGACTCTGCAGATATTCCTACCGTTACACTCAGCACTGAGGATTTAGGCGAAAACGGTATCGGTATTCTCGATATTATGGTAAAGAGCGGACTTTGCGCTTCCAAGAGTGAGGCGAGAACCTTAGTGACTCAGGGCGGTGTTACCGTTAATGAGGAAAAGGTTTCTGTACCTAATACCTTCTATAGTGAAGATCAGCTTAAAGAAGGACTTCTTGTCCGCAAGGGTAAAAAGAAGTATGTAAAGGTAACTTTATAAAATAAAAAATCGGCAAGGCAGAATATATGCTTTGCCGATTTTCTGTAACCATAAAACAGTACGGTTGTTAGCGTTTTAATTATTCAAACCTCACCTTACAGCCCAGCTGTCTTTGACAGTCGGTAAGGCCTTGTCCCACAATATTTTTTGTTCTCTCAAAGGAGCCTTGAGCAGTTTTTGCCGTCAGTGAAAAATCACTGTAGGAGGTGGCTGTTTCAAGTGGATAGAGAATATACTCTGCGGTATAACCGCTTCCTGTTTTATTTACCCAGGCAGGAATTATATCCACTGAGCTGAGTATCACTCTTCCGTCACTATACTTATCAAAGGTATAATAAAATAACATACCATCCTCGGTGTGTCCTGTGGGACAGCTTTTGTAAAGAGCAGAAAGCCTCTGATTTGAAACGGAATTTCCCATAGAATAAAGGCAGACGGTTTTATTGGTGCCGTCAGCAGAAGTCAGCATTTCAACAGGCTGAATAACATGAGGATGTCCGCCCACAATTACATCTACACCAAGGTCGCACAGCTTCTGTGCGATATTTTTTTGCCATGTGTTCTCTTTAAGCTGATACTCCTCGCCCCAGTGCATATAGAAAACTACCGCTTCGGCTCCCTTTTGCTTCATATCGGCAATAACTGTTTGAGCTTCATTATAAAAATCCTCTATATGATTATAGGAAAAGGAATTAAGCAGATTATTCGCCTGTTTATTTATTATGGCGCCGTTAATAGATTTTCTCGTAATATCCTCATTTTTATTTTCGTATGTATAACACGCCATACCGATTTTAAT
>JBGUVH010000119.1:0-2677 GCA_045134215.1 Acutalibacteraceae bacterium | reverse complement strand
TGAAACACCGAGTTCAACGGTTTTCTGAATAATAAGCTCCATTTTATCGCTTTTAGGAAGTCCCTGAAATAAATAAAGCTCAGTTGGCAGTTCATTAATGCAAAAATCTGCTTCAATAATTTTAACTTTAACACTTTCTCCGTCAAACGACACAATTTCACACAAATCACTTTTTCCGTCACACGACACAATAAATCTGTCATTTTCCCTCATTCTTAACACATTAATAATGTGATTATAATCGGTTCCGTCAATTAAATAGCCGTCATCATAAGCCTTATTTTTATCGACAAAAAAATTATACATTCGGCACCTCAATCATTTTCTTTTTTTAGACTTTTTAAAATTATTGTTATTACCATAGCCTTTTTGATTCTTTTTAGAATTATTTTCCTGTGGAACTAAACAGCCCTTTGAATTACCGATAAGGTCGAATCTGTGAGCTTTCTTTAAAGCTCTTCTTACTATATCTCTGTTTTCAGGCTTGAAATACTGAAGAAGAGCGCGTTGTTCAGCTTTTTCCTCAGGAGTTTTTGGAACATAAACCGCTTCCATAGTAAAGGGGTCAAGACCTGTATAGAACATACATGTGGAAACAGTTCCCGGTGTAGGATAAAAATCCTGTACCTGTTCGGGATGCAGCCCTTCCCTCTTAAGAAATAAGGCAAGTTCTATAGCATCGTTTATTGTACTTCCCGGATGTGAGGACATAAGATACGGTACAAGAAACTGCTTTTTACCAATACTTTCGGTAAGATCATAAAACCGCTTTTTAAATTTTTCATAAACCTGAATTTTGGGTTTACCCATTTTTTCAAGAACATTATTTGAGCAATGCTCTGGGGCAACCTTTAACTGACCGCTTACGTGATATTTAACAAGTTCTTTAAAAAAGCTTTCGTCCTTGTCTGCAACAAGATAATCAAATCTGATTCCCGAACGAATAAAAACCTTTTTAACTTTAGGAAGATTTCTCAATTTACGAAGTAATGAAAGATAATCACTATGATCAACATTTACGGCTGGACACTTCTCAGGAGCAAGGCATTTTTTATCGGCACATACTCCGTTTTTAAGCTGTCCTTCACAAGAAGGTGCGCGGAAGTTCGCGGTAGGGCCCCCAACATCGTGAATATAGCCCTTGAAATCCTCCATTTCTGTTATCTTTTTAGCTTCCTCGATTACTGATTCGTGACTTCTGCAGGTAACAGTTCTGCCTTGGTGATACGCAAGTGAGCAAAAATTACAAGCGCCGAAGCAGCCCCTGTTATGAATTATTGAAAATTTAACCTCTTCGATTCCCGGAACACCGCCCTGTGCCTCATAAGATGGATGATATGTTCTCATATAAGGTAATGAATAAACCTCGTCCATCTCGCTCTGACTTAGAGGTGGCATCGGCGGATTCTGAACAACAATTTTAAAACCGTGACGCTGTATAACGGTTTTACCTCTAACAGCGTCATGCTCTGTCTGCTGAATTTTTGTAGCTATAGCATATTTTTTCTTACCGTTGCTGCTATTTTCACTCACTTCTTCATAGCTTGGGCATTCTTTAACAGACATAGGAACATAATTCTTTGTTTCAACGGCATAACAGGTTCCCTTAATATCGGTAAGTGAATCTTTATATTCACCGTTACGAAGCCTATTGGCAATTTCAACAATATGCTTTTCCCCCATACCGTACATAAGCAGGTCAGCCGTGCTATCTATAAGAATCGAAGGCTTAACCTTGTCATCCCAATAGTCATAATGAGCAAATCTGCGAAGTGAAGCTTCAATTCCACCGATTCCAATAAAAACATCCCCAAAAATACGACGGATATTTTTACAATAAACAGTTACAGCCCTATCAGGACGCGCACCTGCCTTTCCACCTGGAGTATAAGCATCGTCGCTACGCTTTTTCTTAGCAGCAGTATAATGTGCAACCATTGAATCAATATTTCCACCGTTAACAAGAAAACCAAGCAACGGTACACCGAAACGCCTATAATCCTCATCACTTCTTGGCTGTGAAAGAATACAAACATTAAATCCTGCATTTTCAAGCACACGGGAAATTACCGCTGTACCAAAAGATGGGTGGTCAACATAAGCATCTCCTGTAACAAGTACAAAATCAGGCCTATCCCAACCAAGTTTATTCATTTCATTTTTTGTAATAGGAAGAAAAGGCATAAAAATACTCCTTGAAATATCATAAAAATATGATAACATATTCTTGTACAATTTACAAGAAAAAGGAATTATTATGGATATTTTTGCGCCATCATACTATAAAAATTTTAAATGCATAGCCCAAAATTGCAAAAACAACTGCTGTATCGGGTGGGAAATTGATATTGATAACACTTCCCTGTCTTACTATAAAGACAAGTACGACATTTTCAGGCATATAAGCTTAGAGGGCGACCCGCACTTTATTATGGATAAAAATGGAAGATGTCCCCTGCTGGACGAAAAAAATCTCTGTGAAATTATCAAAAATTACGGAGAAAACCATTTATGTCAGATTTGTTCAGACCATCCGCGTTTCAGAAATTATTATGATACAAGAACGGAAATAGGTTTGGGTCTGACCTGTGAAGCAGCCGCAAAGCTTATTATTGATAATAAATTTACTCTTGAGAAAATCGGTGAAGATGATGGTATTCCCTTTCCTAATGAAGAC
>JBGUVH010000118.1:0-11677 GCA_045134215.1 Acutalibacteraceae bacterium | reverse complement strand
CCCACTCAGTATTGCTGTCACCGAAACAGCAAAAGAAAAGTGTATAAAGCTCTATGATGCTTATGATTTTCAGGTTCATTCAGGTCTTGGTGTTTCAGGAACGGTAAACGGCAAACGGCTTTATGGCGGAAACTTAGGTTTTATTCAAAAATACACAGAGATAAAACCTTATTATATTAAACAGTCGGAAAAATTAGCAACGGAAGGAAAAACACCGCTGTTCTTCTGCAGTGACAGTGAATTTCTCGGTATAATTGCTGTTGCGGATACTGTGAAAGAAGACAGTGTAAGGGCTATTGACCGATTAAAGAGAATGGGACTTAAGGTTATAATGCTTACAGGTGATAACCAAAAAACTGCAGAAGCGATTGCAAAGGAAGTAAATATTGATAATGTAATTGCACAGGTATTACCTGATGAAAAAGCCTATAATATTAAAAAATTACAGAAGCAGGGAAGAGTAATGATGGTAGGCGACGGAATAAATGACGCCCCCTCACTTGCAGTTGCAGATACAGGTGTTGCTATGTCAGGCGGAACCGATATTGCCGCTGATAGTGCGGATATCGTTCTTATGAACAATAGGCTATCGGATGTTTCTGCTGCAATAACTTTAAGCCGTAAAACACTCTCTAATATTTATCAGAATCTTTTCTGGGCATTTATTTATAATACACTTGGAATTCCTCTTGCGGCAGGAGTCTTTACTTCGCTTTTAGGGTGGGATATGAATCCTATGTTCGCCGCTGCTGCTATGAGTCTTTCAAGCTTTTGTGTTGTAACAAATGCTTTAAGACTTAATCTTGTTAAAATTCACTCTGCAAAAACTAAAAAACAAAATACTGTTAAGGAGAAAAATATTATGAAAACTTTAAAAATAGAAGGTATGATGTGTCCTCACTGCGAGGCAAGAGTGAAAGCCCTGCTTGAAGAAATTAAAGAGGTGGAAGCGGCAAAAGTTAGCCACAAGGAAGGAACTGCTACTCTGACACTTAAAAAGGAAATTTCTGACGAAAAACTTATAAAAGCCGTAACAAATGGTGGTTATAAGGTGATTTCCATATCTTAATAGCTTGACAACAGCTTTTTTGGTAATTAAAATTAATACCGAAAAGGAGAATATTTATGAAAATTTATAAGGATATATCCGAGCTTGTGGGAAATACCCCCTTGCTCGATGTAAGTGATTTTTCGGGTGAGGAAAAACTTGCCCAAATTTATGCAAAGCTTGAATACCTAAATCCTGCAGGAAGTGTTAAAGACAGAGCGGCTCTTTCAATGATTAATGATGCTGAAAAGAGAGGACTTTTAAAGAAAGGCTCGGTTATAGTTGAACCAACAAGCGGAAACACAGGTATAGGTCTTGCCGCTATTGCCGCAACAAGAGGCTATAAGGTGATTTTAACAATGCCCGAGACTATGAGTGTTGAAAGAAGAAAGCTTCTTAAAGCCTATGGCGCCCAGATTGTTCTTACCGATGCAAAGCTCGGTATGGCAGGTGCGGTGAAAGAAGCGGAAAGAATTGCTGAAAACACACCGAACAGCTTTATTGCGGGGCAGTTTATAAATCCTGCTAATTCACTTGCGCATTATAACACAACAGGTCCTGAAATTTATAATGATACTGACGGTCAGGTCGATATTTTTGTAGCGGGTGTGGGAACAGGCGGTACGCTTACAGGTATCGGAAAGTATCTTAAAGAACAAAACAAAAATATAAAAATAGTAGCAGTAGAGCCAGTTGATTCTCCGCTGATTTCACAGGGGAAAGCCGGTTCTCATGCAATACAGGGAATAGGGGCTAACTTTATACCTGAGATACTTGATACCTCTCTTATTGATAGGATTGTTACCGTAACAACAGATGAAGCATTTTCTTCTGCGAGAAAGCTTGCTGAAAACAAAGGAATTCTTGTAGGTATTTCTTCAGGTGCTGCTCTTTATGCTGCATTAAAGCTTGCCGAAGAAAGTGAAAATATCGGTAAAAAAATTGTGGTACTGCTGCCTGATACAGGTGACAGATATTTGTCCACAGAATTGTTTGGGTGATAAATTATGGAAAAAATTGCAAGCTTTACTATTGACCATACAAAACTTGAAAAGGGTATGTACATTTCCCGAATAGACGGGGATGTAATTACCTATGATATACGTATGAAAAGGCCTAACGGGGACGATTATCTGTCTAATGGTGCGATGCACACCTTTGAGCATCTTTTCGCTACCTATGCAAGAAATTCCGCCTTCAAGGACTCGGTTATTTATGTAGGACCTATGGGCTGTAGAACAGGCTTTTATCTTCTTATGAGAGATGAAATAAGTGTTTCCGACACCATAAAAATGGTGAGAGAAGCCTTTGAGTTTATAAGCGGTTTTGAGGGTAAAATACCAGGAACTGACCCTGCTGAGTGCGGAAATTATAAGGAGCACGATTTATCTGGCGCTAAGGCAATAGCAAAGGATATGCTAGGCGTTTTAGAACATTGGTCGGAAAATAATGTTCACTACTGAAAATGGGCGGAAATCCGCTCATTTTTTGTAGTTATATTACTTGCATAATTTATAAATTTATAGTATAATATCTATGATTATTGCATTAAGGAGCTTTTTGTTTGAAGGTTAAGGATTATAAAGCAGAACAGCAGGTGTATATTTCCCGTATGCCTGAGGTGCTCAGAAGAATATATGAAAGAACTCCTACAGCCTGTATTTTTACTTACGGATGTCAGCAGAATGTCAGTGATTCAGAGCGTATGAAGGGTATGCTTACAGAGATGGGCTATGCTCTTACTGATAATGCAGAAGGCGCTGATTTTGTTCTTTACAATACCTGCGCTGTGCGTGGTCATGCTGAGGACCGCGTTTACGGTAATGTGGGCGCTATGAAGCATTATAAAAAGCGTCACCCTGAAATGATTATTGCTGTATGCGGCTGTATGGCACAGCAGGAAGCTGTAAAGGAAAGAATCAAAAAAAGCTATCCTTATGTTGACCTTGTTTTTGGGACCCATGTTCAGTACCGACTTCCTGAATTTCTTTATAAAAGGCTGAACGGTTCTTCCCGTATTTTTGAAATTCCCGAGGGTGAGGAAATTGTTGAAAATATTCCTGTTCACCGCGACGGCGAATATAAGGCGTGGTTACCCATTATGTACGGCTGTAACAATTTCTGCAGCTACTGTATTGTACCTTATGTTCGCGGAAGAGAGCGTTCCCGTCATCCTGACGAGATACTCAGTGAGGCAAGAGAGCTGGTTGCAAAGGGCTATAAAGATATAACCCTTCTGGGACAGAATGTAAATTCTTATGGTGCAGGCTGTGATTTCGGTATGAATTTTGCGGGACTGCTTCGGAAAATAAATGAAATTGAGGGAGATTTCCGAATAAGGTTTATGACCTCCCATCCAAAAGACTGTACTATAGAATTGCTTGATGCTATGAAGGACTGTGAGAAGGTAAGCCGTCATCTCCATCTTCCTTTCCAAAGCGGAAGTGACAGAATTCTCACCCTTATGAACAGACGGTATACAAGAGAAAAATATTTATCTCTTATAAAAGAAGCAAGACTTCGTATGCCCGATATATCTCTTACAAGCGATATAATTGTTGGCTTCCCAGGTGAAACCTATGACGATTTTTGCGAGACTCTTTCCCTTGTCCGACAGGTAAGATTTTCATCGTTATTCACTTTTATTTATTCACCGAGAAATAATACCCCCGCGGCGAGTATGGACGACCCTATAAGCCGTGAAGAAAAGGGCAAATGGTTTGATGAGCTGTTAAGGCTTCAGGAAAAAATCGGCAGGGAAGTTAATGAGGAATGTGTAGGAAGGACCTATCGTGTTCTCTGTGACGATTTTGGCAGGAATGAAGGCAAAATGGCAGGTCATACTGTAGGTACTGCCGTTGTTGAATTTGACGGTGATGAAACTGATTTGGGTAAGTTTATAAAAGTTAAGGTAGAAAAAATTTCAAATGTGCTTGAAGGCACAAGAATAGATTAAGGAGAATTTTAAATGGATGTAATTAAAGCAGCAAGAAACCTTGGAAGTGCTATGCAGGAGGATGCAAGATTTGTTGAATATGCTAAGCAGAAGCTTGCGCTTGACAAGGATGAAGAGCTTCAGGAAAAGGTTGGAGAGTTCAATATTGCAAGAATGAATATTGAACGTATGAGTGGAGAGGAAAACCGTGATGATGAAAAGTTTAGAGATGCTAATTTAAAGCTTCGTGAAATATATGATTCTATAATGGCCAACGACACTATGAAGGCTTATAACGAGGCTAAAGAGGGTGTCGACAAAATGATGAGTGACATTATGGCTATTCTTCAGATGTGCAGTGAAGGCGCTGACCCTCAAACCTGTGAAATTCCCGAGGGCGGATGTACAGGCAGCTGTTCTACCTGTTCAGGTTGTCACTAATTATTAATTTGTTTATTGGCGGTGTGAAAAATGGCTGAGCTGTCTCCAATGATGCGACAGTATCTTGAAATTAAAGAAAGAAACAAAGACTGCATTATCTTTTTCAGAGTCGGCGATTTCTATGAAATGTTCTTTGAGGATGCCGAGAATGTTTCAAGTGAATTAGACCTTGTGCTTACGGGAAAGGATTGCGGTCTGAGTGAACGCGCCCCAATGTGCGGTGTGCCTTTTCACGCATGCGAAACCTATATTCAGCGTCTTGTGGAAAAAGGCTACAAGGTTGCTATCTGCGAACAGGTGGAAGACCCTACTACAGCGAAAGGTCTTGTGAAACGCGATATTATCCGTATTATTACCCCAGGTACTGTTATTGAAGACAGTATGCTTGACGAAGGAAGAAACAATTTTCTTTGCGCCGTAAGTGTAATAGACGGGGTAGCAGGAATTTGCTTTGCCGATGCCTCTACAGGACAGGCGTATCTTACTGAGGTTTCGGGACAGTCTGTAAGCAGTCTTATTGCTGATGAAATCGGCCGTTTCGGCCCTAAAGAAATATTACTTCCCGATAACTTTGAGAGTGATATGATTTTAAGTAGCGCTGTTAACGGTCATTACGAGGGAGTGATTACCCGTCGAAGCACAAGTGAATTTGATATAACTGTCAGCGAACCGCTGATACTCAGTCATTTCAGAGTTTTAAGTGTGGAAAATCTCGGATTTAGTGCAGGCGGTGCTGCAGAGAGCGCTCTCGGTGCAGTGCTTCGCTATCTGTATGAAACAGGAATAACAGGAAATATTGCTGTAAATCAGATTAAGTATTATGTCGGCAGTCAGTTTATGCGTCTTGATATGACGGCTGTGCGAAACCTTGAGCTAACTGAAACAATGCGTTCTAAATCCCGTAAGGGCTCACTTTTATGGGTGCTTGATAAAACTCAGACAGCTATGGGTAAGCGACTGCTTAAAAGTTGGCTTGAACAGCCACTTATGACCTATAATCTCATTAACCTTCGTCATAATGCTGTAGAAGAGCTTTATACTGATACCCTTATAAGAGGAGAGCTTTCCGAAGCGCTTCGTGGAATTAAGGATATTGAACGCCTTATGTCCAAGGTAGTGTATGGGACAGGCAGTGCTCGAGAGCTTAGAGCGCTATGCTCTACAATCGAGTGTTTTCCTACCGTTAAAAGCCTTCTTAAAGATGCAAAAAGCAGAATGCTTAGAGAAGCAGACAATGATATTGACCTTCTTGATGATATTCGTTTTCTTATTGACAGTGCGATTGACGAAGAGCCACCCGCCCTTGTGCGTGAAGGCGGTATGATAAAGAAGGGGTATAACGAGGAGGTTGACTCTCTTCGTGAAATTATGACCAACGGTACAGGTATACTGGCTCAAATAGAGGCAAGAGAAAAAGAGCGTACAGGTATTAAAACCCTTAAAGTAAAATACAATAAGGTTTTCGGCTACTATATTGAGGTTACGAATTCCTTCCTTGACCTTGTACCTGAGGATTATATAAGAAAACAGACGCTTACAGGGGGAGAACGCTTTATAACCGAAGAGCTGAAAGTTCTGGAAGGTAAGCTGCTGGGCGCGAAGGACAGGGTAATTTCTCTTGAATATGAGCTGTTTGACGATGTAAGAAAAAAGGTTGCGGCACAGCTTGAACGGTTTCAGAAAACCGCCGCTGCTCTTGCCCGTCTTGATGTGCTTTGCTCTTTTGCAAAGGTTGCTGTGGAAAATAACTATTGCAGACCGCGGCTTAATGAGGACGGTACTATACTGATAAAAGCAGGCCGACATCCTGTTGTTGAAAAGCTTACAAGCACACCCTTTGTATCAAATGATACCTTCCTTAATAGCGATAGTGAACGCTGTGCTATTATCACAGGACCAAATATGGCAGGTAAATCTACATATATGCGTCAGGTTGCTATAATTGTACTTATGGCACAAATCGGTTCCTTTGTTCCTGCTCAAAGCGCTAATATAGCAATATGCGATGCGATATTCACCCGTGTAGGTGCATCTGATGACCTTGCTTCAGGTCAGTCTACTTTTATGGTTGAAATGAGCGAGGTTGCGACAATTCTTAAAAATGCTACAAGTAAAAGCCTTTTGATTCTTGATGAAATAGGAAGAGGCACCTCTACCTTTGACGGTATGTCCATTGCACGTGCTGTTCTCGAATATGTTGCCGATAAGAAAAAAATCGGTGCAAAATCACTTTTTGCTACTCATTATCATGAGCTTACTCAAATGGAAAATGAAATGAGCGGTGTTAAGAATTATAATATCGCCGTTAAAAAACGCGGTGATGATATAATTTTTCTCAGAAGAATTGTACCTGGCGGTGCTGACGAAAGCTACGGCATTGAGGTTGCCAAGCTTTCAGGAATTCCCTCGGGTGTAATTAAAAGAGCTAAGGAAATACTTAAACAGACCGAAGAGGAAGGAATAGTTACCTATAAAACCGTAACCGACAGTTCACCACAGATTCCTCTTGAAACGATAAATGCAAATGATATTTTTGCCGAGCTTAAAGCAATAGATGTCAACACACTGACACCTATTGAATCTATGAAAATACTTTATGACCTTGCGAGTAAAGCTAAGGAATAAATGAGGTTTAATAATGCCTAAAATTAATGTTTTGCCCAAATACATAGCAGAGAAAATTGCTGCCGGTGAGGTGGTTGAAAAACCTGCTTCTGTTATTAAGGAAATACTTGAGAATGCTATTGACGCAGGTGCTACTGATGTAACGGTAGAAATCAGAGGTGGCGGTATTCTTTATATGCGCGTTACCGATAACGGTTGCGGTATAAAAAGAGAAGATGTACCTACCGCTTTTCTTCGTCACGCTACAAGTAAGATAGTAGAAGAAGCTGACCTTGACGGAATAAACACTTTGGGATTCAGAGGTGAGGCCTTAGCTGCTATTTCCTCTGTTTCAAAGGTTGAGCTTATTACACGTACCCCTGATGATATTGTGGGAACTCGCTATGTTATTGAGGGCGGACAGGAGATTGCATTTGAAGAAACGGGCTGTGAAGAGGGAACTACCATAATTGTCAGAGATTTATTCTTTAATACTCCCGCAAGAATGAAGTTTCTTAAAAAGGATACAAGCGAAGCAAATATTATTGCTGACCTTGTTGAAAAAATCGCGCTTTCTCATCCCGAAATTGCAATACGCTTTATCAGAGACTCAAAGACAGTTATCACTACCTCGGGTGACGGAAAGCTCCAGTCTGCTGTTTACAGTGTTCTTGGACGAGAATTTTCTTCTACCCTCATAGAAGCTAACGGCGGCAGCGCTGCTGTTAAGGTAAGCGGTTTTGTTTGTAAGCCTGTATATTGCCGCCCTAAAAGAACCAGTCAGTATTTCTTTTTAAACGGAAGAACTATTAGAAGCGGTACCGTTATTTCTGCTCTTGAAGCAGCTTATAAAAACAGCGTTATGGTTGGAAAATTTCCTGCCTGTGTGCTTAATATAACCGTAGACCCACAGACAGTTGATGTTAATGTTCATCCTGCTAAAACAGAGGTTCGTTTTTCTGATGAAAAAGCAATTTTTGATGCTATATATTTTACTGTTAAAAATGCTCTTGAAAAAGGGGATACACGTCCTCAGATAAGTATGAAGGCTCCACCTTCCTTTAAAACCTTTGACAGAATGACTGCACAGGAATATAAGCAGACAGTTATTAGTGAAAAGCCAACTAAAAACGCTGCTTTTATAGACGATGCTTACGAAAAAAGAGTTGAACCTGTAAAAACTAATTTAGTTTTTGCAAATAAAACCAGTGATACAAAAGAATATATAAAACCTGTCAAAGAAAATGTTGATGTTCATATTTATAAAGAAACAGAAAAGTCTGAAATTCAGCCTGCCGCTGAGCCTGTAATGAGTCCTGAACCCATTGCTAAGGCAAAAACTTCTTTGGACGAGGAAAAGGGTATTATACCCGAAATAAAGCTTATTGGCGAAGCCTTTTCTACTTATATTATAGTTGAAAAAGAAAACAGTCTTTTTTTTATTGACAAACACGCTTCCCACGAACGTATTATTTTTGAAAGGCTTAAAAAAACACAGGTGCCACAGTCTCAGCAGCTTTTACTTCCGGTAACTGTAAAATTGTCAGCTCAACAGTATAATGCTGTTGTTGCTGACCTTGAATTGCTTTCTAAAAGCGGTTTTGAGGTTGAGGATTTTGGAGGTAATACGGTTATTATCAGAAGTGTTCCAGCAAATCTTACAGATGAAGATACTGCTGATATTTTCTTAGAGGTTGCTGAAGGTCTTTTAAACTGCGGAAGTATTGAGATTGAAAGACTTGATAATATATATCATACCGTTGCCTGTAAGGCTGCGATTAAGGCAGGCTTTAAAACAAGTGCTCAGGAAATGATAAGACTTGCTCAAGAGGTACTCTCTCGTGATGATATTATGTACTGCCCTCATGGCAGACCCGTTGCCTTTGAGATAAAGAAGCGTGACCTTGAAAAGCAATTTGGTAGAATACAATGAGTGAAAAGCAAAAAATAGCGGTTATTGTTATTGTCGGTCCTACTGCCTCAGGTAAGACAAGCCTTGCCATAGAAATTGCAAAGCAGTATAACGGAGAAATAGTATCTGCTGATTCTATGCAGATATATAAAGGCTTTCCTATAGCCTCTGCTGCCCCTACAGATGAAGAAAGAGAACAGGCTGTCCATCATCTTGTTGAGTTTTTGGAGCCTGATGTTAAATTTTCAGTTGCTGAATATGTGGCACTGGCAAATGAAAAAATACGTGATATTTATTATCGCGGTAAAACACCTGTAGTTGTCGGCGGCACAGGGCTTTATATCAATTCTCTTATAGACGGTATTGTTTTTGGTGAACAAAAAACCGACATAAATTTAAGGCAGGAGCTGGAAAAGCAGTTTGACACCCTTGGCGGTGAAGAAATGCTTCGTCGGTTGTCTGAGTTTGACCGCGAAGCTTCAGAACGACTAAACATTGGTGACAGGCGAAGAATTATCCGTGCTTTTGAGGTCTATAAGCTTTCGGGGATTACAATTTCCGAACAAAACAGACTTTCAAAAGCAAAAGAAAGTCCGTACAGTCCTGTTATGATAGGCATTACCTATAAAGACAGAGAAAAGCTTTATGAAAGAATCAATAAACGCGTTGATATTATGCTCGAAAATGGACTGCTCGAAGAAGCAAAAAGTATGCGCAACAAAGGAATAACTGCCGCGCAGGCAATTGGTCACAAGGAGCTTATTCCTTATTTTAACGGTGAAGTCTCGCTTGATGAAGCTGTTGAAACCTTAAAGCGTGAAACAAGAAGATACGCTAAACGACAGCTGACTTGGTTCAGACGGGATGAAAGAATCAGCTGGATTTATGCAGATGAAGAAAATGTTTATAATAGAGCTAATGAAATAATAAATGAGAAGGTTATAATTGATGTTTGAAAACCGTTTTGTCAGGATATTAATATCGGTTCTTATTACGATATTTCTTTTTTATCAGATATACTCAGCTGTTTATACGCCTATAAGCACACAGTCTGCTCAGTTTGTTACTGAGACTGAAGGAATTGGTTTTACGGGAATGATTATCCGTAACGAGATACCTGTTGAGCGTAGTAAAGGCGGTGTTATGCATCTTCGTGCAGGGGATGGTGAACGCATTGCAAAGGATGGAACGGTTGCGGACATTTATATAAGCGAACAGGATTCAATTGCCGTAAATAAAATAAGTGAACTTAAAGAAAAAATTTTAAATATTGAAAAGATTCAGGGATACAACGATTTGGCGGCAGTAGATATTAATTTGCTTAATACAAAAATTGATGAAACTCTCAGTGAAATTCTTTATAATTGCGGTAACGGTAGCTATAAAAATGCAAGAAAACAAAGCGACATTCTTCTTACAATGATGAACCGTAAGGAAATGGTTATCGGAAATACTACCGATTTTTCACAGCAGCTTGATGCACTCAACTCCGAACTTTCACAGCTTGAAGCCTCGCTCTCACAGCCTATAAATAAAATTTCTGCTACTGAATCAGGTTTTTTTGTATCACAGGTGGACGGTTATGAGTCGGTGCTTACAGCTGATCACCTTGAAAAATACACACCTGAATTTATTGATGCTGTTGTTCCCGTTACTACCGATAATAGTGATAAAATTGGAAAAATTGTTTCAGATTACACCTGGTATATAGCGGCAACTGTCACAGCTGACCAGTCGCTCAACTATAAGCCTGGGGATACTGTTAAGATTAAAACCCAGCTTAAGAATAATCCATTTATAAGTGTTGCTGTCGAAACCGTTAATTTATCTGCTGACCGACAGAGAGCAACTATACTTTTTTCCTGTCAGGAAATGAATGCTGAACTTGCGACTATGAGAACAGGGTCTATGACAATCATCAGCGGTGAATACGAGGGACTGCGCATTGAACGCGGCGCTCTGCGTGTTAATGAAAATCAGACAGGTGTATATATCGTATCGGGTATGGAGCTTAAATTTGTAAAGGTCAAGGTGCTTTATCAGTCTGAGGATTATATAATATGCGAAAAGGCGGTAGCAGGGGATAATACCTCACTTCGTCTTCATGATAAGGTTGTTGTAAAGGGGCGTAATTTGTATGAAGGAAAAATCGTTGACTGAGGTTTTCAGTGAAAACTATACCGAAATAATGAATAATATTTCTGCTGCTGCAATTAAAAGCGGCAGAAAGCCTGAAGATATTACGCTTCTTGCCGCAGTTAAAACGGTAGCTCCCGAACTAATAAATTACGCTATTAAAAACGGAATTAAGGTTATTGGGGACAATAGGGTGCAGGAGCTTATTTCTAAAGAGACTTTAATAACCGAGCAGGTGGAAAAGCACTTTATCGGTCATTTGCAGACTAATAAGGTTAAGGATGTTGTTGGTCGTGTTTCTCTTATTGAATCGGTTGACAGTATACGACTTGCTAAGATTATTGCTGATAAGAGCCAGAAGCTTGGTATTGTTACCGATATTCTTCTCGAAGTTAATATCGGCGGTGAGGAAAGCAAATCGGGTTTTATGTATGAAGAGGTACTTGAAAATCTAACCGAAATTTCAAAACTTAGCGGAATAAGTGTTAAAGGATTGATGGCAATTCCCCCGATTTGTGAAAATAGTGAAGAAAATCGCAAATATTTTACAAAAATGTCACAACTGTTTATTGACATAAAGACCAAAAAAATAGATAATGTA
>JBGUVH010000117.1:0-16649 GCA_045134215.1 Acutalibacteraceae bacterium | reverse complement strand
GGACATACCCTGAAGATACAACTCCTCTGTGTCCTTTCCGCAAGGCTCAATAAAGAGAAGATGCCTTTTTTTATCCGCAAATCTTACGATTTTATCCTCAATACTGGGACAGTATCTTGGACCTACCCCTTCAATATCACCGCTATACAGGGGAGAACGGTCAAGGTTGTTTCTAATTACCGCTTCGGTATCACTGTTTGTATATGCAATATAACAAACACTGCTGTTATCAATATCACAGGGCTTACTCGAGAAGCTGAAGGGGGTAATTTCACTGTCCCCGTACTGTATTTCAAGCTCACTGAAGTTTATACTTGCTCTGTCAACTCGGGCAGGAGTGCCTGTTTTAAAGCGGCGCAAAGGGAGTCCCAATTTTTTAAGGGACTCTGCAAGGTCCATTGCAGGAGCAAGACCGTCGGGGCCGCTGTTATAGTTTACCTCTCCAACATAAATTTTACTTGCAAGAAAGGTTCCCGTAGCAAAAATAACCGCCTTGACAGTATATTTAGCCCCAAGCTTTGTGGTTACATCCCACAAATTGCCGTTTTTATCGACACTTATTACCTCAGCCTGTTTTACATCAAGATTTTCCTGTAGCTCAACGGCGTGTTTCATATACGCCGAATAGTCGCGCCTGTCAATCTGGGCGCGAAGAGAATGAACGGCGGGGCCTTTGCCTCGGTTAAGCATACGGCTCTGAATAGTATTTTTATCAGCCGCTTTACCCATTTCGCCGCCAAGTGCGTCAAGCTCTCTTACAAGATGTCCCTTGGCTGTTCCGCCTATAGATGGATTACAAGGCATATTGCCTATCCAGTCCATCGTTACAGTAAACATAACCGTCTTACAACCAAGACGCGCGGCGCTAAGGGCGGCTTCAATTCCTGCGTGGCCGCCGCCTATAACCGCTATATCAAATTCATCTGCTTTATAAGTAATCATAATTAAAGTACAGGTACCTTTTTAGTTTTGTAGGTGTATGTATAAATGGTATAATCCTCTGCACCCGAAGATTTTGACAAAACGTTTCCGTATTTATCGTGAGTAAATCTTACTAAGCTTTTTATTCCGTTTTCGGATGTTTTTTCTTCCTTTTCCACACAACCCTTATTATATGTATAATCAGTTGTCGCAATAGACCCGTTAGAAATAGTTGTTTCAATTTTCTGAATACAGAGGTTTTTATCATATTTATACTGAGTTTCAGCCACAGCCTTATTTTCGCCGTCAAAAACAACTGAAAGCGCAAGAATTCCATCGGTAAATGTATACAAGGTTCTCTCATACAAAGTACCGTTTACACCCTCGTTTTTCACTTCAAAAAGAATTCCGTCGGTATACGTATATGTTTCTGTATCAAAAAGCTGGTCGCTGTAATAGTTTTTAACAGTTTCAAGCTTTTTGTCTTTAGTATAGGTGTATTCCTTGTGAGAATATTTTATATCTCCGTTATAATATTCGGTTCTTTCCACATTTCCGTCTTTATTGTAATAGCTTATTTCTTTATTGCCGTCTGTACTGGATGCCACGCATTTTTCAATTACGGTTATCTTCTTAAGAGGTACTACACTAAGAAAGGTCAGAGCCAGAGCAAAAACAATAATTAAAGCCACAACACCTCTGAAAACAGGATTTTTTGCAATTTTTTTCAAATCAGTAATTTTAAAGCTTTTTTTATCCTTTATATCAGTATTAATCTGAAATCCGTTATATCTGTTCATAATAATAATCACCATATCCTTTCAATGACAAAAAGCGATAAATAATCACGGATATGGTGATTATTATAACGCATGTGTCACGGTTGCCACTTTGCTGGCGAGTGGCACGCGAATTTAAGTTTTGATAGCGTGATTTTTCACGCTATCCTCCTATTTACCAACACAGAATTTTCTGAATATTTCGTCTGTTACCGTTTCGGTAGCCCTTTTACCTGTCATTTCATAGAGACAGGCAAGAGCCTCGTCCACACATACACCAACAGCATCAGGAGTTACGCCGTTATTCATACTGCTTAGAGCCTCTTCTACGCAAAGCTTTGCTCTATAGGCTAAATCCCGCTGTCTTTCACTTATAAGAACAGCGCTGTCAGGGCTTAGATTTTCTGTTGCGGTTACTCTTGCAACAGCATCTTTTAGGGCTTCTATACCTTCTCCCGATTTTGCCGACATTCTTACCGTTTCAATTCCCTTAGCAAAGCTACCATCATTCTGTGCGCCAAGGTCACATTTATTAAGTATTACAACAAGCGGTTTATCCTTACACTCAAGAAGAAGCTTTTTATCCTCATCAGTAAGCTTTTCACAAGCACTGAACACACAAAGCACAAGCTGTGAGCTATGAAGTCGCTGTCTTGCAAGATTAACGCCCACGCTTTCTACCTTATCACTGCTTTCTCTTATTCCTGCAGTATCGGCAAGTCGCAAGGGCACTTCGCCCAGCATAACCGTATCCTCAATAACATCGCGGGTGGTACCTGCTATATCTGTTACTATTGATTTTGTCTGACCGCTGAGCAGATTCATAAGAGTAGATTTTCCTACATTAGGTCTGCCGATTATTACGGTTTCTATTCCCTCGCGTAAAATTCTGCCCACATCATATTCGCTAAGCATTTTTTCAAGAGCCGAGTTAACCGAAGAAAGCTCTCGTATAAAGGTTTTTCCGTTTATCTCGCCAATATCTTCTTCAGGATAGTCGCAATAAGCGGCAATACTGGCGGCGGCAGAAACAAGATTTTTTTCTATAGCGCTAAGCTGCTTCGAGGTGCCGCCTGCGTGAACACTTTGGGATATTCTCAGCTCACTGGTGTTTGACGCGCTTATAAGTCCCATAACGCTTTCGGCTTTAACAAGGTCCATTTTTCCGTTTAAAAATGCCCGTTTTGTAAATTCACCCGCCTGTGCAAGTACTGCACCTGCATTTAAAACCGCTCTTAAAGCCTCTTTTATAAGAAGGGTTCCGCCGTGGACAGAAAGCTCCACAACATCCTCACCTGTATAGCTTTTAGGGGCAACAAACTTGAGAGCTACCGCTTCATCCAAGCGCTTTTCTCCGTTTCTTATTTCACCGAAAAGAGCGCTGTAGCCCGATATATCGGCTATTTTCTTTCCTGAAACGCTAAAGAAAACCTTATCAGCTATTAAAAATGCTTCTGCGCCCGAAATTCTTATAATGCCTACAGAGCCTTCTCCCAAGGGGGTTGCTATTGCGGCTATAGTTCTTTCTGCCATAGTTTCACCTGCCTATTTAATTTATTTTAACATACAAAGATGCATATTGCAATAAATTTTAAAAGCATAGCTACATCTTTGTTTTTTCGCGAAAAATAGTTATTTTTCTCTGTCCGAATGCGACATTTTATTCGCATTAAAGGTTATATAATAGGTATAACCGAAAATATGGAAGGTGTAAAAATGAAGGATTCTGCAACTCTTATAAAGCAAAAAATTAAAAATGCGCGAATAAGTACAAGCCTTACAGGGCGTGAGCTTATTATGGAAGCTATAAAGCACACTGTATTTTTTATTTCGGGAATTTTTACCGCCTGTGTAACCGTCACAAATAAGTATCTGCCCTTCGGTGTATCGGTGGCGGCAGGCTGTCCCTACATATATATGCCCTCGGCAAGTCTTGGCGCAATAATAGGCTCTCTGTTCCCCACTACAGACCAGAGTGGCTTTCGGTACATTGCCGCCATTATCGCCGTTATGGCAATAAGGCTTCTAACAGCAAAAATTAGATTTACAAAGGAAAACCCACTTTTTGCCACCTTTATTTCTGTGCTTACCGTATTTTTCACAGGAGTTACGGTGCTGAGCGGAATTAAAGGCGGAGTAGCCTTTGCTTTTATTGAGTCGCTTCTTTCAGGGGGCGGCGCATATTTCATTCATTCGGGAGCTAAACGGATACTTAAGAATGATACAGGTCTTTCCACACCGCAGCTCACCTCGGTTATAATTACTATATCTCTGGTACTGTCAGGAGTAAGCAGAATCGCCCCCGGAGGTATCAGCATAGGACGGATTATTTTTGTATTTTTTATTCTTCTCGCCGCGCGTCAGGCAGGCGCAGGAACAGGTGCTATTATCGGCGTTGCCGCCGCCTTAAGCTCTGCGTTACTCGGCGCTGCCACACCTGTCACAATTATGCTTTGTTTCGGTGGACTTATGGCAGGTGTTTTTGCGGATATAGGAAAAATCGCCGAGGTTTTCGGATTTTTATCGGCGGCTGTTATTGGCGCGGTACTGGGCGGCTTTTCACTGGACACCGTAGGGCTTCTTATTGAAGCAGCCCTTGGATGTGCCGTTTATCTTTTAGTCCCCAAAACAGTCCTTCGAAGCATTGGAAAAATTTTTGCTGCCAAGGTAACTGTTATCCGTCCCGACGGACTGAAAAAAGCTCTTACCATGCGTCTTTCCTTTGCGGGACAGGCTTTAAAGGATGTTTCGGCTACCGTTGAAAATGTGTCATCACAGCTTTCAAAAATAAATTCCCCCGATTTTAAAACCGTACTTACAAGAATTGAAAACGAGGCCTGTAACGGTTGTTCTCTCCGCGTTCACTGTTGGGAGGCAAAGCATAGTCAGACCTTAGAGGCTGTTCTTGCCATTACAAAGGCTGTACGAAGCGGTCAGACGCCAGAGCGCTTTCTTGACGAGGAATTCAAATGCAGATGTATAAGACTTCCAAAAATGTGCACCTGTGTTTACAAGCACTACAGCGAATATGCCGCCGCCATTTCTGCCGAAAAACGAATTGATGAGGTACGGAGTGTTGTAACCGACCAGTTTTCAGGTATTTCCTCTATGCTCAGCTCCCTTTCAAAAGAATTTGAAGCCGACGAAAGATACGATACATTGGCGGCTGCAAGAATTGCCGGAGCGCTTAAAAATATTGATATAGTTGTCAGTGAATGTGGTGTGAAGCTGGATAAAAACGACCGTATGACTATTGATATCTGCATAAAAAATGCTTCGAATATAGTGCTGAACCGAGCCGATATAATGCAAACCCTGTGTATTGCCTGCGACCGCGATTTTGACCCGCCCTGTATAACCTATTCGGGAAGCACTGCCTACATCACTGTCAGTGAGCATGCCCGTCTTACCGCCGATATAGGTATTAACCAGATAGGTTCAGGGGGAAATGTTATCTGCGGCGATGCTTACGATTACTTTTTTGACGGTAAGGGACGGCTTATCCTTATACTTTCCGACGGTATGGGAACAGGAGGAAGAGCGGCAGTGGACGGCGCTATGGCAAGCGGTCTTATGAGCCGACTTATTAAGGCAGGTTTTGACTTTGATGCTGCGCTGAAAATTCTTAATTCAGCAATGCTCTTTAAATCCACCGATGAATCTCTGGCAACAGTAGATATTACCGCCGTTGACCTTTTCACAGGAAAAACACAGCTTCTTAAAGCGGGGGCAGCGCCTACAATAGTGAGAAGATGCGGAAAAGCCGCAAAGGCTCAAAGCACCTCGCTACCTGCAGGAATACTAAGGGGTGTTACCTTTGACAGAGCTGTTATAACACTAAAAACGCAGGATATTATTCTTATGATGTCTGACGGAGCCGTAACAGAAGGCACAGACTGGATAACCGCCGAGCTTGAAAGCTGGGGAGAGGGCAGCGCACAGGCTCTTGCAGAGCGTATTTCAAAATGTGCAAAGCGCCGCCGAACCGATAAAAAAGAGGATGATATAACAGTTCTTGCAGCAATAATTAAAAACAGCTGAGAAAAAACGCTGTGGAAATTAATCCACAGCGTTTATTTCTTAAATATTATCGTAAAGACCTTTGTCCATAAGGGAGGTAATTGCTCCTACTACAGCTTCCTTATCCTCTTTATAGGTAACTCCGTACCATTTATCCTCGGCTACTAAAACCTTTACCTTCTTTTCGCCCTTTTCAATAAGCTCTCCCACAACACTTGGCAGGAAGTATTCAGATTTGGGAACCAAAAGATTTTCTTTAAGAAACTTGCTAAACCCTGCCTCAAGATATTTAAATATTTCAGGTGTAAAGCCCCACATATTCATTGATACAACGGTATCGGGTGACATCTGTACCCAGTTTTCGCCGTCAAGGGTATAGCGGCAATTTGCATCAATTTTTGTTCTTTCCACAACCTCGGTGAGAAAGCCGTCCTTTTCAGAGCAAACTCCTCTTGATACAGTTCCGTTTTCGGTAAGAGTATTAACAAGACGGAAGCCTACCATACCGAATTCGCCTGTTTCTTCCTTTAAGTAATTATACATTTTCGAAAAAGCGGTTTTTCCGTAATAGTCATCGGCATTAACAACTGCAAAGGGTGTGCTTACTGCATCCTTACAGCAAAGAATTGCGTGACCTGTTCCCCATGGCTTTGTTCTGTCATTAGGTACAGTAAAGCCTTCGGGCAGAGCATCTATTTCCTGAAATACATATTCTACTTCCACCTTTTTAGCAATACGCTCACCAACAAGCCTTTTAAAGTCTTCTTCGATTTCGTGCTTTATTACAAAGACTATTTTATCAAAACCGGCTTCAATAGCATCATATACAGAAAAGTCAAGAATAACCTCTCCGTTTTTACCTATTGGCTCAAGCTGTTTTAATCCTCCGAAGCGGCTGCCCATACCTGCCGCCATAACTACAAGTGCTGCGTGAAAACTCATTTTTCTGTTTCTTCCTTTCTGTCAGGAGCCTTCAAATGTGCATTAGCCTTTGCATCAAAGCCCTCTGTACTCTCCTTCATAAATAGAATTTTTATAGTCATAAGAATAAGCTTGAAATCAAGGAATATTGAATACTGTTCAATATATATTAAATCCATTTTAAGTTTATCCTCGGGACTTGTGTTGTATTTACCGTAAATCTGAGCATATCCCGTAAGTCCGCCTTTTACACGGTGGCGAAGATTGAAATCGGGATACTTCTGTGTATACTCATAAACATTTTCAACTCTTTCGGGACGCGGTCCTACAAGGGACATATCACCAAAAAGAATATTGAAAAACTGAGGAAGCTCGTCAATTCTGAAGGGACGGATAATTTTGCCTACAGGAGTGATTCTGTCATCATTGTTCTCCGCTTTTTTTGCGCCGTCCTTATCGGCATCAACTATCATAGAACGGAATTTGAGAACATTGAATATTTTACCGTCCTTGGTAACGCGGTTCTGCTTAAAGAAAACAGGTCCCTTGTCATAAAGCTTTATAGCCAGAGCCACCACCAGCATTATAGGAGAGGTAATGACAATTCCTACCACAGCAACAAAAATGTCAAAGGCTCTTTTAACAAGCTCCTGTTCAAGACGAAGTCCGCGGTTGCGGCACATCATAATAGGAGTGTCAAAAATCTGTATCTGGTCAGAGTTTCTGATAATTACATCAGCGCTTGAAGGAAGCACATAGGTACGCTTTGATTTTGCATAGCAGTAACGAAGCAGCTCACTCTTCTTATCCTTTTCTATATCGCAAAGAAGCACTGCCTCAAAGCCGTCTATAATTTCCTTTATTTCCTCAACACTTTTACGGTTAACAGAAACGCCTCTCTCAATGTTAAAGCGGTCGGGAATCTTTGAAACCTTGCGGATAATTGCGGTTCCTTCTTCGTCATCAGCAAATATAGCAAGCATTCTTCTTGCGGGATACAGCCTGAAATATATAGAGTTAGCACAGGTGGTTCCCACTACAGCAACTAAAATCTGATAAGCAAAGCCCCATACATACGGAAGCAAATCAATAAGCTCGCGGGCAATAAGGCAAAGCTCAAAGTACATTATTATATTAGTGAACACCGCCGCAAGACAAAGACTGTATGCAACCTCATGAAGTCGGTTAACTCCCACCTTGAAGGCTCCGTACAATTCGGAAAAAAGAATAAGAATAAGAAGGTATGACACCATAACCAAAAGGTTACTTCCCCAGGAATAGAGAAAGTCACCGTAAAATCTGTACCATATATTCATAAATCCTAAAGCCATAGCTGCTATAATCATAAATTTGATTATAAACATTACGGTTTTTCTTAACTTCATCAAAAATTTCATTATATTACCTCTATTTTTGAGTAAAAATAAATATAATTTACTATATATTAGTATATATCATTCCTCAATTTTGTCAAGTAAAGGTTGATTTACAATGCTTTGTCTTCTTACAAAAAAGCAAATTAAAGGCTCCTTGTTCCCTTCAAAGCCCAAGGTATATTATGACCTGTTTGATACACTCTGGGGCGAAATCTGCGTTTACCAACTTTGTTTTTCAAAGAAATGCAAAAAAACGGAAGAGAAATTAAGAACCCTTGTACCCTTTAACATTTACACCCCTGAAAACAGTATTCCCGAAGAATACCTGCAAAAAGCCTCCTTGCTCACTCTTATAAAAAAGCTTGAAGAAAATCCAAATAAAACGGTTTGTGTAAGCTGTCCGAATATAAGCGAAGAAGAGCTGCTTAAAATTTGCGCTCTTGCAAAAACCGTTTACTTTGTAGGGCAACAGCTTCCCTCATTTGTCTATAACATATACAAAAAAACAGGGGTAATGCCAATACTTTCTTCCCATAGGGTAGATGCCGATTTTTACAATGAAAAATTCTGCCCGTTTAATGCAAATTTACCCAAAGAGCTTCTTTCGGTTTGCCCTGAGGATTTTTCTCACAACCTTTTTGCAGGACTTTTATATAAAGAAAACGGCAGACTGATAATTTAGTCTGCCGAGTAATCCATTAACTGAATTAGAGTCTTTTTCTTAATTTTCTTAAGTTCATCATCATCAATATTTACATAAACGCAACTCTTACAGCTACCCTGAACATCCAAACTTATTTTATCCAAAATACATATTCCGTCTTTTTCGTAAATGCAAAACTCATTTTCACATTCCATATCAATCACCCTATACATAATAACAGAATAAACCCAAAAATGCAACCGTTTTTGGTTACATAATTGAACCTACTTTTAGAGCATAATAATGATATAGGAGATGGTATTATGTTTAAAATAAATACGGAATTAAAATCTGCAAATATTTCCCGTACCGTTCGCTTCACCGAGCCACTGTTTGAGGAATTAAACAGGTTAGCAGCAGAGAACAACATTTCTTTTAATCATCTCGTTCTTCAGTGTTGCAAATATGCGCTCGATAATCTTGATAAAGAATAAAAACAGACTCTTGTTGAGTCTGTTTTTTATTCCCTATTATAATTTTTCCAGTATTTCTACTGCCTTATCCATAATAGCAACATCTGCTTTTTCGATACAGCCGTTATCCACCATTACAGCGTGGTCGGGATTAATAGGCATTTCTGCAAGAAGAGGAACACCCAGCTCATCGGCAATGCTCTGTGATTTGCCTTCGCCGAAAAGACGGAGCTTCTTCTTACAGTCGGGGCACTCAATATAGCTCATATTCTCAACTATACCAAGTACGGGAATGTTCATCATTTCAGCCATTTTATAAGCTTTTTTAACTATCATTGAAACAAGGTCCTGAGGGGAGGTTACAATGATAATGCCGCTAAGCGGAAGGCTCTGGAAAACGGTAAGAGGAACGTCCCCTGTTCCCGGAGGGCAGTCTACAAACATATAGTCAACATCATTCCAAATAACATCACTCCAGAACTGCTTTACAGCCCCTGCAATAACAGGACCGCGCCATACAACAGGCGCCTCAGCATCCTCAAGAAGAAGGTTAATGGACATAAGCTTTATACCGCCCTTGGTAACGGCAGGAAAAATTCCTAAATCATTACCCTCGGCTCTTTCGTTTATGCCAAATGCCTTGGGAATGGAAGGTCCTGTAATATCAGCATCAAGCACAGCAACCTCTTTTCCCTTATTTCTCATTGCAACGGCAAGAAGCGAGGTAACCATAGATTTACCTACACCGCCCTTACCGCTTACAACGCCAATAACCTTTTTGATATTGTTAAGCTCATTGGTGGGCTCTATAAGACTGTCGGGCTTTCTGTCGGAGCAGTTTGCAGAACAGGTACTGCAGTTATGTGTACATTCACTCATTTTTATCACCTTAACTTAAATATTTAACATTAGTATTCTACTGCATTTATCCCTTTTATGCAAGTATAAAAATAACAGTTCCCGAAGGAACTGTTGCTTTTTTTACATCGAAACCAACTTTATTTTTAGTCAACAAAAAATCAATAACTTTAAGTTAAAAAGAGGACGCTAAGCGCCCTCTGTGAAATCTGTAACTATTTTTCTGCTGCAAACTGCAGGGGAATACTCAAACCTGTCAATATGCTCATCCCCGTAAAAATAATTCACCTTAGGTGTATATTCTTCTTCGCACAGGTCAATAATAATAAGTTTAACCTTCATTTTCTCAGGAATAATGCTTTTTATGTACACACTAACGGTATCTCCCACCTGCGCACCCTCAAAATATTCGGCAAGTCCTGCGAGATTTGGGGTGAGCTCTACGAAAATGCCGTAGTCTTCTACACTTCGCACAACCCCCGATACAGTAAGGTGCGGCTGAAAAAGTGCCGCATTTTCCTCCCAGCTACCAAGAAGCTCCCTGTGGGAAAGGGTTATTTTAAGGTCTTCGGATATGTTTTTGATTACAGCTCTTATTACCTGATTTATATAAAAGCGGTCTTTAGGATGAAAAATTCTTGATACCGAAATACAGTCAATAGGAAGCAGCGCTACCACACCGCAGCCTATATCACAAAAAGCACCGAAGGACTCAAAATGTGTTACCTTAGCATCTATTATATCGCCGATACTGAGATTTTCCCTTATATACTCCTTATACCTTTCCTGAGCTTTTCTTCGGGACAATACAGCGATTTTGTTGCCGCCTTCATCATATTCAAAGCCAGTTACAACAAAGCATACGCTTTTACCTACACGGGTTATAAGAGCAATATCCCTTACCTCGCCCTCTTTTATCCCCACAGCGCCTTCCTCTCTTTTTATAACGCCCTTCATACAGCCAAGCTCTACAGTAAGATTATGTTCAGCATCACATTGAAGTACTGTTGCCTCAAGAATTTCTCCGCTTAACAGCGCCTGTTCAAGAACGCTCTGTGTATATATACCCTTGTTCGCTCTGATTCCTTCAGGATAAAACTCTTTCATTATTATCATACCCTTCTTTTTCTCTTAATTATATATATGAGAGAGAAGAGTAATATATGAAAAAACCGACTGTAAAATCAGTCGGTTTCATAAAAATTATTTTAAATCCTCAGCTACATCGGCAACGGTCACATCAACGCGTGTTATTGCATTTCCTGTCATATTCTGAAGCTTTTCCTTAACGCTTTTCTGAACATTCTCGGCAACAGTCTTTGCGTTGGCACTTTCATAAACCTTAATATGAATGTCAAGAGCAACTGCGCCGTTCTTTTCTGTTACGTGAACAGGCTTAAAAATTTTTCCGCGATTAAGAACATTTTTAAGGTCAATTCCGTTTTCGGCAAGACCTGCAACACCCTCAACCTCTTTAGCGGCAATAGTTGCCATTTGTTCGATCACTTCAGCATTGATAGTAAGATTACTTTTTCTTTCCATAAATATATATCCTCCTATGCGTCAAACTCATAAACTTTTTTATTAGTATAACACATAAAATTAAAATTCTCAACTGTTAACTGTAACAATTTTTATATTATTAAGATTTATATTGCAAACCGACATTACTGCATCCTGTATCTGCACCGTCTGACTTGTCACAAGTCCGTCGCTTCCTATTATTACGGTGACGCTGTCTTCACCTATGACAGCAAGAGCCTTATCAAAGCCTTTTGCCTTAAGCAGATTTTCAAGAGCCGCCTCATCAGCTTTTCTTTTAGCAAGTGCGCCGCTTTGCTCTGCGGCAATTTTTTTAGCCTCATCATCTGTACCGCCCAGCGCCTCTGTTATTATTTCTTCCGCCTCTTTATAAGCCGTATCTCTGTCGGACTTTGCCTTTGCAAAATAATCCTCCTCTACAGCTCCTGCCCCCACCATAGTGGCGTTTTCCTCCTTCTGCTCTGAGCCAACAAGGGCGGTTTCTCCCATATATTTAGTGTCACTCTGCTGTTTCGAATATCTGGTATTAAGCCATACCGCCCCCGCAAGAATTACCACCATAACCACAAGTCCCAACTGTCCCTTTGTTAAAACCTTACCTTTTTTCAAAATTATTGCCCTCCCGTAACACTGATTCTTTTTGATGTAATATTAAGCGCCGCGGCTACTGCGCTTTTAACGGCAGAGCTTATATCCTCTCTGTTTCCGCCGTTACACACCACAGCAACACCTCTGATTTGCGGCATATATTCGGTGACCACGATAGCCGTTTCCGAACCGTCCGACGATTTTACCGTAATTGTAGTTTCCTTTTTTCCGTCGCTTTTTTCACTCTGCTCTCCGTCCTTCTTTTCCTTTGTTTCATCCTCTGTTTCACCTGCATACTCAAATCTTTTTCCTGTTTCAAGCGTAACCAGAACCTTTGCTTTTTTGTCTCCGCTTATTTTTATAACTATTTCGGTCAGCTGTTCTTCAATAAGCTGTCTGTATTCCTGCGCACTTACCGCATCCGAAGTGTTATGGCTTTTTTCTGTACCTTTAGGCAAAAATGATGAAATTCCTATTAGTACCATTCCCGCTATTCCTATTACCATAAGATATTTTCCCTGTGTAAGTCGCGAAAAAAAGGCTCTTAATTTATCTTTATCCGTATCAGCTCACCTCAATTTTTTCTATGCCTGTGTTTTCTCTTATAAATTCTGCTGTCCTTTCTTTATCCGTTACTCCCTTTACCCGTATCTTTTCTATATTTATGCTGCCGTCACTGTTTTTAGACGAAAAGAGCATTATTTCCTCAAAATCAATTCCCTCGGTTTTAAGCATATTTTCTATAGCTGTTTTAAATGCCTCACTGCTCAGGTCGGCTGAAGCATATATTCCCTCGCTGTCAAGGTTAAATTTTATGTCCTGTACCTCTGATAAATCAAGGGTGCCTATTACAGAGCATATAACGGCAACAGCAAATACAAAGCCTGTCATTTTTGAAAGCGCTCCCCCGTTTTTAATAAAAGCGGCGGCACCGAAGGCGACAAGTATAAGGCAAAGACTGACAAAAAAGTCCTTCAAAGCTTTATCATCACTCCCATAGAAATTATAAGCAGAGCAAGGCTTAAAAGCACAAAGCCAAGAAGCAAGGCCACAACCGATTCACAGGTAGAAAACAGCGCCGAGAGCTTTGAGCAGGAAAATATTTCGGACATATTTTTTATAAGAAGCAAGGATATTCTCCAACAAATAAGTGAGCAGACAAGGGGAAGAAGCATTACCGTCACCGACACAACTATGTACATACCTGCGCTTCCCTTTAATAAGCTTACACTTGCCGCCACGGTGGAGGCAGATTCACTGAGTGCCGCCCCTGCCACAGGAACGGTGGTGCCTAAAACAAATTTAACCGTTTTCATAGCAAGGCTATCCTTTGCTCCAGAGGACACCGAGTTGATACTGAGCAGAAAAAGGAAAACAGAGGTACACAGAGAGTAAATCCACATTCCCGTCTTTTTTACGGTATTCATAAGGGAAGAAACACCTTTTTCTCCTGCAAAGGCGCAGCACATTCCCACCGCAAGATAGCCATTCATAATAGGAGCTAAAACAAATGTAACCAGCGTTGACATAACCTGACAGGAGGTAAGCAGCACTCCGCCTGTAGCCGCTGCCCCTGCAGGACGCGAAGCTGTAACCATTATTCCCATATATACAGGTACCGCCGCCGTCATAAAGGCAAAGGTGCCCTTAAGTGTCTCCACAGCGCCGTTTATACATGAATATACTCCTGTTATAAGCACTGTACAAGCAGACAGCATACACACCGTTTCCACCGCCTGCAGTGTACCCGTAGAGGAAAAGCTGCTCATAAGAGAAGAAATCAGCACTAGCGCGAGCAGTGTACAGCAAACGCCGAAAATCTCTCCCAGTCCATTTTTCATAAAATCTGCAATCAACAAAAAAAAGCCTTGCGCATCAAGATTTTCTGTTATATCACCATCGAAATCTGATATTATTTCCCTTGCTTCGTCAGGCAGAGCCTCCTCAATTTCCTCCATACCGCTTACGCTGTAAAGCTCCTCTGCACTGACAGGAAAAGCAAAAACAAAAAGCAACAGCACAAAAATAACCGCTCTTTTCAAATTCCCACCAGCTTTGTTGCAACATCCAATAAATTTTTAATAAGAGGAAGTGCAAGTACAAATATACACACCCTTCCGCCAAAAATAATTTCAGAGGCTATAGCCTGCTGTCCCGACTCCCTTGCGGTATCGGCGGCAAATTCGGTTATATAACCAATGCCCAGAGCCTTTAGCGCTACCGAAAAATACTTCGAAGAAACACCCATATCTTCGAAAAATCCCCATAACGCCGAGGTGTATTCACTAAGATATGAAACCGCCGTAAAAAAACAAACCGCCACACCGCCAAGGGAAACTGCAAAGGCATATTCAGGCTTATAGGCTCGTACCGTCAGCACCGCCACAACGGTTATTAGGGAGATTCCTATTATTTTTAAAAGCATCATAATCCAAACACATTTTTTACGGTATCAAAAAGCTCCCCTATTACCCCGACTATCATAAGCATAACCACCACAAGCCCCGCAAGTGTGGTCATCATCGCCTGTTCTTCTCTTCCAGAGCGTACCAGCAGTTGATTAAGCACCGTAACAATTATGCCTATTGCCGCCACGCGAAAGATAAAATCAACATCCATTCCTTACCACCACAAAAAAGAAATTATAAATCCGCAAATAAAACCCATTGTGCTGTACAGCTTGTATTTCTCCTCTACCTGTCTGTCAGCCTCCTCCCATTGCTTTATAAAAAGCTGTTTATAGGAATTGCATTTTACCGTTTCGCTTATTTTGTCACCCATACCAAGAGAACCGAGAAAATCACTGAGAAGCTGTACATCCTCTTGAGTCAAAGCTACGCTGTTTTCGGCTATAACACCCACCGCGTCAAAGGTAATACCTTTAGGCAGTGTGCGTTTTAAAATGCTTTCAATATCCTCATTTTCAAGCTTTATATACTGTGCAATGCGATCTATAGCCGCTATAAGCTCAAGGAGTATTTTCACTCTGCCCTTAAGTCTTCCTGCCGCCTTCATACCCACAGCGCCGCACACACCTATAACAAGGATACAGCCTGTCAGCTTTATTCTCCACACAGCTTTTTCACCTCACCGATTATTTCATAACCCTCTCCTGCAATATCCGAAAGGCATACCACAGTCTGTATTGCACCTGTCTGAAGCAATTCTCTTATAATTTCTCTTTTATTTATTTCTTGAGTACTGCCAAGATGAGCCGTAGTAATAATATCCGCGCCGCCGTAAAGACAGTCCCTTATTTTTTCTATCTCCTCTGCCCTTCCTATTTCATCAAAGGCAATAATATTCGGATAAAGAGTACGAAGGGCAATTTCTATTCCCTTATCCTTTTCAAAGCCATAAAGCACATCGGTGTTTACGCCTAAATCGTTATAGCTGATTCCCATATATGTAGCCGACAGCTCACCTCTGCTGTCAACCGCCGCTACCCGTTTACCCGAATCTGACAGTTGTCTTATAAAATCGCGCAGAAGGGTGGTTTTACCGCTTCCCGCCTTTCCTGCTATAAGCACTCCGCCGCCGCTGTACTCATTAAAAAGCCTGTCAGCCACTCCTGTTTTTTCTCTGGATATGCGGATATTAACCGAGGAAATATGGGTTATTCCCCCCTCCTCGCTATAGGCTCCTGCAATACCTGCTCTGCAGCCGTATCGCATAGCAATATACCCCTGCTTTATCTCCTTTAAATGAGAATATACCGAGTTCTGCGTAAGATTTTTATAGCTTTCAAGTATATCCTTCTGTGTAACCCTGTAGGCTCTGTCCGCATTTTTCGATACCGAGGAATTTTGCTCCACAAAAAAGCTTTCTCCCCTAAGTGTTATTGAAAGCGGCTTTTCTGCTCTGAGTCTTATTTCCTGTATTTCCCGTTTTATATTGTCCTCAATAAACAATAAAATCCTGTTCAGTTTCTCCCCCACACCGTAAAGACAGCGGTCAAACTGCATAGTCTCCTTATCTTCCATATTAAAGGGTATGTCCTATCCTTTAAAAATAGAACTGAATTAGGGGCTATCTCCGTCGTTACGGCTACAACGTAGGGGAGGATAGTTTATCCTCCCGTTTTGTTTTTCATCTGACTTCTAAGCTATTCTCCCTCTAAAAAAATTACTGTATATAAAAATCTTGTATTTTATAAGATTAAGTGATATACTACAAGTACCACACAAAACTTAATAATGTCATTTTTATAGCAGAAGTGGGCATTTTACTATTGGTAAAAATGTCGGCTTGAGTTTTCCATTTCTGTGTGGATGACATTAGGTTTTGTGTGGTAACAAACCAAAGTCGCATTTTTCGGTGTGTGTGACTTCGGTTGCGCACACTTTTTTATTTTAAAAAGGTATATCCTATCCTTTAAAAATAGAAGTGAATTAGGGGCTATCTCCGTCGTTACGGCTACAACGTAGGGGAGGATAGTTTATCCTCCCGTTTTGTTTATCATCTAACTTCTAAGCTATTCTCCCTCTAAAAAAATTACTGCAAATAAAAATCTTGTATTTTATAAGAT
>JBGUVH010000116.1:0-5248 GCA_045134215.1 Acutalibacteraceae bacterium | reverse complement strand
CTTTATCACTGACAGAAGTAACGGTCAAGGTACCGCCTGTCTGCTCGGCTGCCATTTTAAGAAGAGGCAGACCAAGACCTACCTTACGGGTAGTTCGAGTGGTGTAAAAGGGATTGGTTACACCCTCAAGCACCTCTTTATCCATACCACAGCCGTCATCACGGATAATAAGAGTCAATAAACTATTTTCTTCGGTAAGAAGAATTTCAATAAGACTTGCTCCCGCTTTGACGGAATTTTCGGCTATATCGAGAATATTTAGGGATAGTTCTTTCATATTCTCACCTAAGCCTTTCAAAAAGTTTTTTACGTACAAGCTCACTGCTGTAGGGTTCGTCATCAATTTCGAAATAAGCGTTTTCTTCTCTCAAATCGGTAAGATAGTGAGCATCACTTCCTACAAGAATTTTCTTATTTTCAATATCATACAGCTTTTTATATTCACTGATATTTTCACTGTTATGAAATTCAACACAAGAAAAATGCGGAGAAGCAGGTAATGTACCTAAGGTCGCTATTATACCGTTTGCCTGTCTGTCAATATGTGCAGGATAGCAGATACCGCCGAAGCTCTTTACAAGCCGTACTGCATCCTCCAGCATAAGTGACGTGGCTACGGGAAGAAAATCATCAATAATTCCTGTAATATTGTCATTTTCATCCATAATACTCTGATGGCCGAAAATATCAACTCTGTTTTTAAAAGGAGTTCTGAATTTATCAATTTCGCTATCAAAGAGCATTGCCTGACTCAGCTGTTCAAATAAACATACAAGATGAATATCCTCGGCAGTAGTAAGCTCCATACCTGCAATAGCAATAATGCCGTATTTCTTTGCTGCTGCAAAGAAGGCTGGACAGTTCTTACAGCTGTTATGGTCAGTAAGTGCCATAATGTTTATGCCGCATATACTTGCCATACCAGCAAGATTATTGGGAGTATTATCATCATCAGCACAGGGAGATAAACAGGAATGTACGTGAAAATCGTAATAATAACGGCTCATTTCAGTATTTCGGAGAGAAGCAAAGCAGCTTCATAAGAGGTTTTATCGGTTGAAAGAACATTAACACCTTTATTTTCAGCTTCCTTTATTATACTCTCCTCAAGGGTGACACCCTCGCAAAGAATAACACAGGAAGCATCAGTAAGACTTGCAACAGCAATTACATTTATATTGGACATTATAGTTAACCAGATATTATCGCAGCTACAGCTACTCATAACCCAGCTTAACAAATCTCCGATATAAACGCCGTTAACCGTTCTGTCACCATCAGGTAATGTCACAGCACTAAAGCCCTTGTCTACAAGAGATGAAACTGTCATTCATTCTCTCTCCTTAAAGCATTATATAAAATACATTTACTCAAATCGGTTTGACCTTTAACAACATCCTCTGCAAAGGCTCTACAGGTAGGTGCACCGCAGGAGCCACAGTCAATTCCCGGAAGTGCTTTTCTTAGCTTTTGTATATCAGCCATCATTCGCATTGACTGAGCCATATTATCACTTAGTCGGCTTATGGGATTATACATAGGAAGATCATTAAAGAAATACGATTCGGGAATATATTTCTTTTCCTCTTTTGTAAGGAAATTCTGAGAAACAGGAAGGTATCTTTTAAGACTGTGAAGTCTTGCTTTTGCAATAAAGGGATTTTCCATCGTCATTGCACCGCCCACACAGCCGCCTGTACAGGCATTAAGCTCAATGAATTTAAGAGGCGGAATATTACCGTTCTCAATTGCATCAAGAACACGGTTCACATTTTCAATTCCGTCAGCAGCAAGATAGCCTTCATTAAACACAGCAGTGGATTCACCGCCTGAGGAAGCCCAGCCGATACCAATCATACCTGATTCACAAAGGGCTTCAGGCTCTACATCCTGTTTCATTTCATTAATTAGTAAAAAGTAAATATCGCTGATAGAAACAACCTCATCTACCTGACTTTTATACTCGGCAAAGCCATTTTTAACATAGCTTACCTTAGCAGGACAGGGAGAAATAAAGCAAACGCCGATTTCATCGTCTTTAAGTTCAGGATGTTTCTCCTTTGCACGTTCTCTTGCAAGTCGTGCTGCAACCTCCATTGGAGGAAGCATTCTCATAATATGGTCATCAAGTGACGGAAAACGAAGTCCGATAAGTCTAACTACAACCGGACAGGCAGAGCTGATAACAGGTAGCTTTACACCGTCTGTTTTAAGGTAAAGACGGGTATATGCCGAAACAAGCTCAGCAGCCTTTGACACCTCAAATACATCATCAAAGCCAATCTTTTTAAGTCCGTCAAGGACATAGTCCACATCATCAAGATTCTCAAACTGTCCGTATAGACTGGGAGCAGGAAGAGCTATTTTCCATTTAAAGCGTTCCATAGCATCAAGCTTGGAGCATACTGCCTTTTTAGCCTTATGAGGACAAACTCTGATACACTCACCACAGTCAATACAACGCTCCTGATTAATCACAGCGTGTCCGTCCTTAATGCGTATAGCCTCAGTGGGACAACGTCTTAAACAGGTGGTACAGCCGGTACACTTTGACGGGTCCAGCTGAACAGAATGTTCGTATGTATACATAAAGCATTAATCTCCAAATCTTATGCAAGATTAACTCGCATAGTAATGGTAGTTCCAACACCCACAACTGTACTTATTTCCATAGAATCGGTATATCGCTTCATATTAGGAAGTCCCATACCTGCACCAAAGCCTAAAGAACGGATTCCCTCAGGTGCAGTAGAAAAGCCCTCCTGCATAGCCTGTTCAACATTCTTTATACCCGGTCCTTTATCCTCAAGCACAATTTCAATATAATCCTCAGTTACCTTAACCACGGCTTCGCCGCCCTTGGCATGAATAACCATATTGATTTCGCCCTCGTACATTGCTATGGAAACACGACGAATAATATCGGAAGGAATACCTAACTGACGCAGGTTTTTCTTTATCTGGACAGAAGCCTGACCTGCTGAAGTAAAGTCATCACCGTCAACACTGAAACGGAATACTAATTCTTCAGCCATTTGTAACCTTCTTTCCAACAAGTCCGTTCTGGTAAAGCAAACCACAGGCATCATACATACGCTTATCGGTAGTCATAAGCACTATGCCGCTGTCCTTAGCCATCTGAAGCATTTCCTCACTTGGCTTTTTAGAACGGACAAACACAATGCAAATCATATCCATCATTTCAGCAGTTCTTATAACCTGAGGGTTAACAAGACCTGTAAGAAGTACAGCCTGATCCTTTACATACGCCAGAACATCACTCATCATATCACTGCCACAGGCAGAATATACGTGACGTCCGATTTCATCTTCACAGCAGAGTACCTCTGCCTCGAGAATCTCTTTAATAGTACAGATTTTCATACACTTGTTTTCCTTAAAACAAATTAATCAGCGTATTTAGCAAGTATACCGGCAATATCATCGCCGACAAGTCTGCCATATACATCTTCGTTAACAGTAAGAACGGGTGCAAGACCGCAGGCACCGATGCAACGGCAGGCAGTAAGAGAAAACTTACCGTCAAGCGTACATTCGTCAGCACCTATTCCAAGCTGTTCTTCAAGCTTTTCCATAAGCACACCTGCTCCCTTAACATAGCAGGCAGTACCAAGACATACAGAGATGTTGTACTTGCCCTTGGGAGAAAGTGAGAACTGAGCGTAGAAGGTTGCTACACCGAAAATCTTCTCCATAGGTACATCCATACCCTCAGAGATGATTTCCTGTACTTCCATAGGCAGATATCCGTAAATATCCTGAGCTTCCTGCATTACAGCAATAAGACGGCTCTTGTCGTGCTTATTGGCATCAATAATTTCACGAAGCTTCTTTTCCTGTTCGGGAGTACCGTTAAAGGGATTGTTGCTAATCTTTTTTTGCATTTGCCATATCCTCCTTATGCAAATTTTAAGTCGGCAATCTACAGAAAGACATACTATCTGCAGAATACTCCATACTATGTACAGAATTATAACACATCAAGTAAAATATTTCTACCCTTTTTTTGCAAAAATGTTATTTTTTTAACATATTTTTTTAAAAACTTAATTTTATTGACTATCATCACTAATTATTTTATAATTAAATATAAGTTTGGAAGTGATTTTATGGAATTTTTTATGAGAAAAATCTCTGAAGCCTACAGAGAGGAACAGGTATCTGCAATTCTTAATGGCTGTAGCTCAAAAAGAAAGACTACCTTGAGAATAAATACCCTTAAGGCTGATATTGATGATGTTAAAAACAAGCTTGACAGTCTGAGGTTTGAATTTAGCTGTATCCCCTTTTGTGAAACAGCTTTAATTATAAATAATGACGACTGTGATATAAGAGAAACCGATTTATATAAAAACGGTGAAATATATCTGCAAAGCATATCTTCACAGCTTCCCCCGATTGTTCTTTCCCCAAAAGAAAATGAGGATATACTGGATATGTGTGCCGCTCCAGGTGGAAAAACAAGTCAGATTGCAGCCATCACTAATAATAAAAGTCATATAACTGCCTGTGAAATGAATTTCAAAAGAGCCGAAAGGCTTAAATTCAATCTTGAAAAGCAGGGTGTTAAAAACGCAAATGTTATGGTTACGGATGCAAGAAGACTTGAAAGCTTCTTTTCCTTTGATAAAATACTTATCGACGCTTTATGCTCTGGCAGCGGAACCTTTATACTTGATGAACCCAAAAGCTATGAGGGCTTTACCGATACACTTATAAACAAGTGCATTTCTTCTCAGGCTAAACTGCTTGACAAGGCACTGTCACTTCTCAAGGTAGGCGGCGAAGCAGTTTATTCCACCTGTTCAATTCTCCCACAGGAAAACGACGAAACAGTAAATAAAATTCTTAAAAAGCACTCCTGTGAGCTTATACCCATTGACGAAGAAATAAGACAGCATCTCCCACTTCTCCCCTGTAGCCTAAAGGAAGCTATATGTGTATGTCCCACAAATGAATACGAAGGCTTTTATGTAGCTAAAATCAAAAAAATCGGAAAATAATTTCCGATTTTTATTTTATATCAAACTTTATTTTGTTCAGTATGTATTTATCAGATTTCTTTTTATCATAATCTACATATCCGCCACACTCTTCGCTGTAGAGAAGAAATGTATTTCTTAGCACACCTTTTTTTCGTTTAGTTTCAGGGTTTTCCTCCAACATTCTCCTAAACTGACGAAGTTGTTTATCCTCGATAATAAGGCTTGACGGCAGCACTCTGGAT
>JBGUVH010000115.1:0-11959 GCA_045134215.1 Acutalibacteraceae bacterium | reverse complement strand
TCCTTATCCTTAATAACGTGAGATTTTTTCTCAGTACCCATTACAAACTTAATGGTAGCCTCTTCAATTTCGGGCTGAGTAATAGCCTTTTTGCTTCTTCTTACAGCAAGAAGAGCGGCTTCATTAAGAAGGTTTTCAAGGTCTGCACCTGTAAAGCCTGCTGTAGAAGCGGCAATAGTTTTAAGATTAACATCGGGGCCTAAAGGCTTTCCGCGGGAGTGAACCTTAAGGATTTCTTCTCTGCCTTTAATATCTGGATAATTAACGGTTATCTGTCTGTCAAAGCGTCCGGGACGAAGAAGTGCCTTATCAAGAATGTCAGGTCTGTTGGTTGCCGCCATAACAATAACGCCCTCATTAGCTCCGAAGCCGTCCATTTCCACAAGCAACTGATTTAATGTCTGTTCTCTTTCATCGTGTCCGCCACCAAGACCTGCGCCTCTCTGACGTCCAACGGCATCAATTTCATCAATAAAAATTATAGACGGAGCGTTTTTCTTTGCTTCATCAAACAAATCTCTTACACGTGAAGCACCCACACCCACAAACATCTCAACGAAATCGGAACCCGAAATGCTGAAGAACGGAACCCCAGCCTCGCCTGCAACAGCGCGGGCAAGTAAGGTTTTACCTGTACCGGGAGGGCCCACAAGAAGCACACCCTTTGGAATACGGGCGCCAAGCTCATCAAACTTTTTAGGGTCCTTAAGGAAGTCAACGATTTCAACCATTTCTTCCTTTTCCTCATCGGCGCCTGCAACATCGGCAAAGGTGGTTTTTCGGTTGGTTTCCTTTTTAGGCTTTGCCTTGCCGAACTGAAGGGATTTATCCGCACCCATAGCTGAACCCATCTTCTTCATAAACAAGAAGCCTATAACAAACATTATAACCACAAGAAGCAGTGTAGGCATAAGCTGACTAAGCCACGCCATACTTTCTCCACGCTTATAGTCCATTTTAATGGGAGCATCGGGGTGCTGGGCATTATATTGCATTACTGCCTCGTTAACATCCTCATAAAAAATGCTTGGCGAAGCAACGGTATAGCTGTGTTTTTTGCCGTCTGCACGGGTGACATAGCTTAAATCACCGTTATACAGGTTTAATGTGTACTCCGAAATCTCACCCTTCTGAACCTGAGTGATTATATCGTAGTAGCTGGTATCTGCCTTTGTTTGTCCAAGAAGAGAAACACTGGCTATTGCCAGAATAAGAATTACGGGAATTCCTATATAAAGCAGTACATTTCTGAGGTTTTTATTCAACAAACGCACTTCCTTTCAAATTTTCAGCTGTATACCTTCGGGTCAAGTATTGCCACAAAAGGTAAATTTCTGTATTTTTCATTATAATCAAGTCCATAGCCCACTACAAAGGCATCAGGAACGGTCTTTCCTACATAGTCTGCCTCAAAATTCACAGTTCTTCCGTCTGGCTTATCAAGAAGTGTACAGGTTTTTACGCTTTTTGCACCCCTGTCCTTCAGTATACTTGTAAGGCAGGACAAGGAAAAGCCTGAATCTACAATATCCTCAACTATAAGCACATCGTAATCCTTAACCTCGGTGTCAAGATGCTTTTTCCATTTAAGCTCTCCTGTACTCTGAGTTCCCCTGTATGTAGAAATGGCAAGAAAATCTATATCGCAGAACAAGTCTATTTCTTTCATAAGGTCGGAAATAAATACTACAGAACCGCGAAGTACCCCTACTAAAAGCAGCTTTTTATCCTTATAATCCTCGGTTATCTGTTTTCCAAGACGCTTACAAATTTCTTTAATTTCTTCTTCGCTGACAAGAATTTCCTTTAAATCGTCACGCATTGACATTTTATTTTCCCCCAAGCTTTTGTGAAAATACACGGTAAACAAATCTTGTATTTTCATCGGGACAAACCCTTTTATCCACACCGCCGCTGTACACCCAGACAACACCCTTGCTGTCGGAAATAACAGGCCAGACATCTCGCTCTAAAGGATTTATCCCCTCTTCGTTCATCCATTTTTTAAGTGGTTTTGATACTCGTCTGTGCAAAAAAGTAATACTGTCACCGCTATGTCTGGTGCGTATTGTCAGATTGCCTTCAATTTTATCACAATCAATTGCATTTTTTAAGAACAAATTATGAATTTTTCCGTTAATTTTTATTTCTTCTGCAGACTGCTTAACAATTTCTGTTTTAAATACGGGCAAGTCTTCCTTTTCGGGCATTAAAAAGCCTTTTGCCGCCTTAAGCATTCTGCCTTCCTTTATCTGAAATCTTCCCTCACCCTTAAGGGCGAGTTCGGTGATTCCTTTTATACAGTAATTATTTGACTCAAAGCCCAGCTTTTCAAAATACATTGTAATAACGCGGGAAGCAATAGCACAGTGAAGCAGCGAAAAATCCTTTAACGACAGCCTTTCTCCGTCAAATCTTTTTGCAAACTCACCATTTGCCACATAAGAAAGGTAATCTCTGTCATTTTGCAGCATTTCTACGGTCTGACTAAAGGACTCTGTTACAGAAGGGTTAAGCTGACGCAAAACAGGAATTATACTGTGGCGTATACGGTTTCTTGTGTATTCATCAGTAAGATTTGTTGAATCAGTAACATATTCGGTATTATTTTCTTTTAAAAATGCCTCAATGTCTTCCCTTGCACAGCAAAGCAACGGACGGATATATATACCCCTTCTGGCAGGAATTCCGCAAAGTCCGTTAATACCTGTAGCACGGGTAAGGCGGTAAATAACCGTTTCAAGATTATCATCTGCAGTATGTGCGGTAGCTACCACACCCGTTGCATTTTTCTCAAAAAAATCATACCTTACCTGTCTTGCAGCAAGCTCAGTGCTTATGCCCTCTTTTTCTGCAACAGCATTAACATCAGCCCTGCCAACCGTAAGAGGAATATAAAGCTTACTGCAAAGCCTTTTAACAAAGGCTTCGTCGCGGTCAGACTCTTCTGCGCGAAGGCAGTGATTGAGATGAAGGGCACTGAGCGTAAGCCCCAGCTCCTCTTTCAGCCTGTAAAGACCCATAAGAAGCGCTACCGAATCAGCACCGCCCGAAAGAGCAACAGCTATATTCTTTTCATTTTCGGACAAACCGAAAAGTCTGATAGCAGATAAAACATCCATCATTCATCAAATCCTGCAGGAGAAGTAAACCTTGTATATCTGCCATCCCAATGAAGATCAACAGTGCCGATTTCACCGTGACGGTTTTTAGCTACAATACATTCCGCTTTATTTGGGTCACCTTTTTCCTGACCTTCCTTTTTCTCGTTATCATAGTACTTTTCACGGTAAAGGAAGAGAACTATATCCGCATCCTGCTCAATAGAACCCGAATCACGAAGGTCGGAAAGACCGGGTCTATGCGACTGTCCCTTTGATTCGGTGCCACGGGAAAGCTGAGCGCAGACAATAACAGGAACCATAAGCTCCTTTGCCATAATCTTAAGCCCTCTGGTAATTTCAGATATTTCCTGAACACGATTATCAATACGGCGAGCAGAATGCATAAGTCCTAAGTAGTCGACAACCACAAGACCTATATCTCCCATTCTCTTCAGCTTTGCCTTCATTTCGGGAACAGTAATATTTGAGGATTCATCAAGATAAATTTCCGCCTCGCGAAGATGAGCAGCGGCATCGCCAAGTCTTGTCCATTCATCAGGCTCAAGCTCACCTGTTCTGAGCTTTTCGCTCTTAATAGCCGCTTCACTCGAAAGAAGTCTTTGAGCTAACTGGTCCCTTGACATTTCAAGAGAGAATACCGCAACCTTCTTACCTGCATTAACCGCAACATTACGCACAATATTAAGAGCAAAAGAGGTTTTACCCATACCTGGGCGGGCGCCGAGAATAATAAGGTCAGATTTATTAAGCCCTGTTATCATTTTATCCAGTGCGCCAATGCCTGTGGGTATTCCTACATAATCCGCTCTTGTTTCAGGATTATTCATTTTCATCAGGCGTTCAAAGGTTTCGTTCTGAATAACCGTTTTAATATGCTCAAGCCCCTGAATACTTCTGCCTTCTCTGATTTCATAGATACGCTGTTCTGCTTTTTCAAGAAGCATACCTGCGTCCATAGTATTCTCCGTTGCATCGGTAATAATCTGACGGGAAGCTACAATAAGTGCTCTGGCATAATAACGCTCTCTGACAATGTTAACATAGGTCATTACGTTAGCACTGGAGGCCTCGCTTTGAATAAGGTCGGTAATATAAGCCTTACCACCTGCTTTGTCATATACGCCTTCTTTTTTAAGACGGTCAAGCAGAACAATAAAGTCAACCCTTATATTATCGTTATTCATATCAAGAAGTGTGCGGTAAATTACCTTATGGTTTGGAATATAAAAGCACTCTTCTTTAAGCTGTGTAATAACATCACTTAAGCATTCAGGGTCTACAAGAATAGACGCCAGAACGCCCTGCTCGGCTTCAAAATCATAGGGAAGCCCCGCGCCGTCAATATCAAGAATCTGTTTTTCCTGTGGCATAGTATTATTCCTCTACAATCACGGTGATTTTAGCGGAAATTCCAACATAAAGACGGATTTCGGCAGTATATTCACCGAAATTTTTAATATCGGCAACATTAAGCTTTTTCTTATCAATGCTAACACCGAAAGCCTTGGATATTTCAGCAGCTATTTCCTTAGAGGTAACAGCGCCGAAAAGCTTACCCTGACTTCCTGCCTTGGCATGAATAACAATTTTCTGTCCTTCAAGCTTATTTGCCAGTGCCTTTGCTGCATCAATTTCTTCCTGTTTATGATGAGCAGCGGCAGCCTCGCGGTTTTTAAGCTCACTCATTGCGGCAGAGTTAGCCTCAACAGCAAGATTCTTCGGGAAAAGGAAATTACGGGCGTATCCGTCGGATACATTTACAAGCTCCCCCTTCTTTCCCTGTCCTTTAACATCGGCAGTTAAAATAACTTTCATTTTATTTCATCCTTTCTTAAATAGAGTTATCTACATTTCCATAACAATAGGAAGAATCATAGGACTTCTTCCTGTGCGCTCTCTTATAAACCTTGACATTCCGTCGCGCAGTCTTATCTTCACCGTGTTCCAGTCCTTTGTTCCCGACATATAGCATCTCTCCAGAATGTCGCAGGCAACCTCATTCATATCGGTTACAAGCTCCTCTGATTCCTTAACATAGATAAAGCCTCTAGATATTACCTCTGGTCCTGAAACAACCTCGCCTGAGATAGAGTCGATAGTTACCGCAACAATGATTATACCGTTATCGGCAAGATTAATTCTGTCCTTTAATACCACATTACCTACATCGCCTACACCAAGACCGTCAACCAGTACTCTTCCCGCAGGAACGGTTTCGGTAACCTTTATACCCTTTGCCGTTATTTCAACAACATTTCCTATTTCTGCAATAACTGTGTTTTTCTTGGGTATTCCTACACCTACAGCCAAGTCTACATTATGCACAAGATGCTTTTGCTCACCGTGAACGGGAATGAAGTATTTAGGCCTTGTAATTCCAAGCATAAGCTTTAATTCTTCCTGACAGGCATGACCCGATACGTGAACATCGTACATTTTTTCATATACAACATTGGCACCCTTACGCATAAGCTCATTTACTACATTACCAACGGTTTTCTCATTTCCTGGAATGGGGGTTGCCGATATGATAATCATATCCCCCGGCATTAGTTCAAGCTGACGATGTTCACCCATTGCCATTCTGTGAAGCGCCGAAAGAGGTTCGCCCTGACTTCCCGTAGTAACAACAACAAGCTGTTCGGGAGTATAGTGCTTAATGGTTTCTATATCAACCAGAATATTCTCGGGCAGATGAAGGTATCCCATCTGTGCTGCTATATTAACAACATTCACCATGCTTCTGCCGGATACAGCCACCTTTCTTCCGCATTTTTCAGCTTCATAGATTATCTGCTGGATACGGTGTATATTAGATGAAAAGGTAGCAACAACTATTCGGTTTTTACCCGCCTTTCTGAAAAGGTTGGCAAAGGATTCACCTACAATTTTTTCACTTGCAGTAAAGCCTGCTCGCTCCGCATTGGTTGATTCCATAAGTAAGGCAAGCACGCCTTCCTTACCAAGCTCGGCAAATCTTGCAATATCTATCATATTGTCATCAATTGGCGTGGTATCAATTTTAAAGTCGCCTGTCTGTACAATTACACCTGCGGGAGTTTTTATAGCAAGGGCAACTGCATCAGGAATAGAATGATTTACGTGAATAAGCTCAACCGTAAATTTACCCAGAGAAATAATATCCCCAGCTTTTGCTTCATAAAGCTTTGCAGAGCTGCTTAGTGAATGTTCCCGAAGCTTATTATCCACAAGCCCAAGTGTCAGCTTGGTTGCATATATAGGAACATTAAAGTTTTTCAGCAGATACGGTATAGCACCGATATGGTCCTCATGGCCGTGAGTCAGCACCATACCCTTTATTTTATCCTTGTTTTCGAGCACATAGGTAAAATCGGGAATTACAATATCAACACCAGGTGTATCAGCATCAGGAAAGCTCATTCCGCAATCCACAATAAACATATCGCCGTCATATTCATAAAGCGTGATATTCTTTCCTATCTCTCCGATTCCGCCTAAAGGAATAATACGTACGGGCTTTTGAGCCGTTTCCTTTTTTGCCGTTTTTTTATCGGTGGAATTACTTTTATGATATTTATTTCTGTATTCCGTCTGTTTAGCGGTTTTGCTGCTCTGCTGATTTTTGTAGTTTTTCTTTTCGTTTACAGAATTCTTTTTATTCTGTGTCATATTTTTCTTGGTTTTGGCAGCTTTTCCCATTTCTGCCCGACGGCGCTTTTTTTCCTGCACCGCTTTTTCTTGACTCATTTAATGTCCTCCTAAATTTTTTATATTTAAATTAAAATGTTTTCGGCAACAATATCCCAATTTAAACTATAATTATATTAATAATATTATATTTTCGAGAATATGTCAAGCCGATTAATTACATTATGGGAATTTTTACGTTTCTTAATCACTTTTTTAAAAAACACACGAAGCTATAGCAACCAAATAAGGATAATACAATCTACATATACACAGTAAATGTTATAAATCTTTTGCCTACACCTTCTTCGAAAATGACAAAAACCTCCGATATTCACAATCGGAGATTTTATCCTTCATTACTATAGTTTTTTAAAAGTCCTTCGTAAACAACCGTATGCTCCAGCAATAGAAAATCGGTAGGATGAATTATAGAGGGAAGCTTGTCACACAGCTTTTTTTCACCATTTAGCAAAACCTCTCTAACAAATTCAGAGCAGTAATATCTGTTTTCAAAGGTTTTATGTATGCCGAAGAAAGCATAGACAAGACCCTTATAGTTATATTTGTAATTTTCTTTTCCCGACTCCACCTGTCTAATATATGAAGCCATATTATCATAAGCCTCTTTTGTAACGGTTACCTCTAAAATTTTTGCCCGTGTCTTGTGAAATCGTTTGAAGGTTCCGTAATTTACAGATTCCCTTACAAAGCCGCCTTTAAAGGCGTTGTAAGGATTAAGTCTTCCAAAGGATAGCATTGGCTCAATATTCTCGTTAAGGCATACAGATACGTGATTATATTCAGCGCGATACATTAATTTAAGCAGTCGCGACATAACAGTCCCTGTCTGTGTAAGAATTATATATACACATTTTTTATTCAATAAAATCCTCTCCCTGCTTTCGAGTATAACATTTAAAACGGAATTTTTCAATCACTATATCAAAAGAAATTTTTTAACAAAAATTGTCTTTTAGTTCAAAAAAACAAAATTTTATAAAAAAAAATTCACTTTTTGAGCAAAAATACCATTGAAAACCACGACTATGTGTAATATAATATTTAATTACCAAACGATATTTTAGGAGGAAATAAAGAATGGAAAAATATATAGCTGTTTTCACTTTAGTAGCTGCTGTTGTCGCTCTTCTTTTTGCAGTTTTTACAGCAAAAAAGGTAATCAAACAGTCAGAAGGCACACCCCGTATGAAACAGATTGCCGATTCAATCCGTCAGGGTGCCAATGCCTATCTTAAACGTCAGTATAAAATAGTCGCAATCTTTTTTGCAGCTATGTTTGTTATCTTAGGCGGAATGTCAATAGCAAGGTTGCTTACCCCTTATGTTCCTTTTGCGTTCCTGACCGGCGGTGTTTTCTCTGCTCTTTCAGGATTTATTGGAATGAAAATCGCCACCCTTGCCAACTCAAGAACTGCAAACGCCTGTCAGGACGGACTTAACAAGGGTCTGCGTGTAGCTTTCTCTGCAGGAAGTGTTATGGGCTTTACAGTTGTCGGTCTTGGACTTCTTGATATTTCAATCTGGTTTATTCTGCTTAAATTTGTATTTAAGCTCAGTCCTGCCGATATAACAAGTGCTATGCTCACATTCGGTATGGGTGCTTCCTCTATGGCTCTCTTTGCAAGAGTAGGCGGTGGTATCTTTACAAAGGCTGCTGACGTTGGAGCCGACCTTGTTGGTAAGGTTGAAGCAGGTATTCCCGAGGACGACCCAAGAAATCCCGCTGTTATTGCCGATAATGTTGGTGACAATGTAGGTGACGTTGCAGGTATGGGCGCCGACCTTTACGAATCTTATGTAGGTTCTATAATCTCTGCCTGCGCTTTAGGTGTTACCGCTATGAACGGAAGCTTTAACGCAATGGCGCTTCCCCTTCTTATTGCTGCAATCGGTATTGTTTGTTCAATACTCGGCACCTTCCTTGTAAGCACAAGGGAGGGCGCAACACAAAAGCAGCTTCTCTCTGCCTTGTCAAAGGGCACTAACTTTTCCGCAATATTCATAGCTGTCATTTCCCTTCCCCTTGTATACTTCATTTTGGGAAAGGAAAACTGGACAATATATTTTGCTATTTTATCAGGACTTATTGCAGGTGTTCTTATCGGTCAGGCTACTGAGTACTTCACCTCTGACAGCTATAAGCCAACCAAAAACCTCGCCGGAACCAGTGAAACAGGTACGGCAACCGTTATTATCGGCGGTCTGTCAGTGGGTATGCTCTCCACACTGCTTCCTATCATTATAATTTCTGTATGTATACTCGTTGCCTTCTTTGTATCAGGCGGTAAAGGCAGTGCGGCTATGGGACTTTACGGTATTGCTCTTGCTGCTGTGGGTATGCTTTCCACCCTTGGAATCACACTTGCTACCGATGCTTACGGCCCTGTTGCAGATAATGCAGGCGGTATTGCGCAGATGGCAGGACTTGACGAAAAGGTAAGAGAGAGAACCGATGCTCTTGATTCTCTCGGTAATACAACTGCCGCTACAGGTAAGGGATTTGCTATAGGCTCTGCTGCTCTTACAGCACTTGCTCTTATGTCTTCTTATATTGACAAGGTTAAATCCATAGAAGGCGGAGCAGAGAAAATTGCAGATTTAAGCATTACCTCCCCCTCTGTTCTTATCGGTCTTTTCATAGGCGCTTGTCTTCCCTTTGTATTTGCTGCAATTACTATGACCTCTGTAGGCAAAGCCGCACAGAGCGTTGTTAAAGAGGTTCGCCGTCAGTTTAAGGAAATAAGCGGTATTATGGAAGGCTCTGCACAGCCCGACTATGCTTCCTGTGTTGACCTGTGTACCAAAGCAAGTCTTAAAGAAATGATTCTTCCCACTCTCGTTGCTGTTGTAACCCCAATTATTGTAGGCATAGTACTTGGTGCTACAGGCGTTGTGGGAATGTTGGCAGGCGCTACCGTTACAGGCTTCCTTATGGCGATATTTATGTCTAACTCAGGCGGCGCATGGGATAACGCTAAGAAATATATTGAAAGCGGAGTTTACGGTGGTAAGGGCAGTGAAAACCACAAGGCAGCTGTCGTAGGTGATACTGTAGGTGATCCCTTCAAGGATACCTCAGGCCCCTCTATCAACATTCTCATAAAACTGCTTTCAATGGTTTCCATTGTATTTGCAGGAGTGGTTGTAGCTTTCTCAATTCTTTAATAAAAGGCAAAATAAAACTGAGGCTCTGCCTCAGTTTTTTTGTTCTGAATATATTCTTTAATTGTAGGCTGTTTTTTGACCTGCAAATTAAGAAAAACAGGTCCTCTTAAATATTATATATTCAAAGCAAATAAGTATTAATCAAAGAGAGGCAAAAATCCGACTTTTCAGTGAAACAAAAGCGACATTTATTTGATTCTTATTTTCACTTTACTTTGCCTATACGAGTGTATATAATTAAGGTGTAATATTAAAAAGGAAGATGTGTATGAGTATTAAATTTACAGTTTTTTCCGACTTCCATTATGAACCACCAAACGGTGCCTCAAGAATCGAAGATATGTAGGAAATTTTAGATTTTGCAGACAAAAGCAACTCAGCGTTTGTGTTGCACTGCGGTGACCTTCACGCTGAATTCTAAGCAGGTATTGATAATGTTATTTATTATGCTATTACCTCTTCAAAATATCTTGATAACGACCGCAAACGCGAAATTGCATATCCTGAAGACCTCACTTACGAATATCTGGATTATGATAAGGACGGTAATCTCCTAGGAACTTATCAGAAGAGATATACAGACCTTCCCCAGCCCTTCAGTTATTACTGTGAAAAACCTCTTAGTGCTATTGTCACAATAGATGATGACGGAGTCTTTTCCGTTAAAGGAATGCAATCCACTTGGTTAAACGGAACTAAGCCGAAAAATAAGAATTTACAATTCAATCACGATAACTACATTACCGATAAAGCATTCCAGCTTGACTTTTAAAAATATCTCCCTGTTTTAAACACAATACCATTAAGTTAAGAAAAATAACCAAGTTCAGAAATGAGCCTGGTTATTTTCTTGCAAAAAATATTTATTAAATTCTTAAAAAACACTTGACAAATAGGTTAAAATATGCGGTTGCTTTATTAACTGCAGTTAATAAAGCGACCCTTGTTAATAGAAGTATCCCTACTTTAAGACAAGGAGACTGCATATGGAATACACAGTAAAACATATTAAAAAAGTTTTTAAGAAAACAATATCCGAAATTTCAAATAACCCACAAACTTTTGCTAAATGTCCTCAAAAAGACTTTAGCAGAACAAGAAAACTACCTTTCGAAAAAGTTATGAAAGCACTTATTTCTAAGTATGTCGTGTTCTATCATCCTTAATTTTTTTGTTGACAAAATTTGTGATTTGAAGTATAATGATTCTCGGTTTATAAAACAACTTAATATCGAGGTGTGGCGCAGTTGGTAGCGCACGACATTTGGGACTAAGAGAACGGCTCAAACCCCTAACCTTGAAAACCCGCATAAACACTGGGTTTTTCGCAGTTTCAAATCTCTATTTTTGAGGTTTGACCCTATATTTGACCACAACTGTGGAAACTATTTTTCAAACAATTTCATATCATTTATCACCTATCGGGGTGTGGCGCAGTTGGTAGCGCGCGACATTTGGGATGTCGATGCCGCAGGTTCGAACCCTGTCACTCCGACCAAATTTCCTCTGAGGCCATTGGCTTCAGAGGATTTTTCTTTGTTTAATGCTGTCCAAATTTTGACCTTTAAGGTAAGCAAAAAAAGGAACGATACGAATCATTTCGTACCGTTCCTTTCGTTGTTTACGCCGTCTGCATTGCTTTGAGTCGTTCCTTCTCTGCAGCAATCTCTGCTCGTTTCTTGGCTATCATTTCTTCGAGCTTGACTTCACATTCTTCGTAGGTTTTGGCATACACATTACAGCTCTCACGCTTGCCATAGGCGTTGGTGGGTGTGTATCGTCCTTCGTATAGATGGTCATTGAGCTTGTATATTCCACCTGTTCCGCTTTTACGGATCTTTCCTTTGTAGGCTTCAAAGTCTACTTGAGGCGGTGGTGCGACCTCTTTTTTCATCGTTATTTCGATTTCGTTTTCGGGACGACTGTTTGCCTTGCCTATACCTCTATCGATTGTTCTTGAGGCGTTTTTGAGCATT
>JBGUVH010000114.1:0-4857 GCA_045134215.1 Acutalibacteraceae bacterium | reverse complement strand
CCTTTGCCTTCCTTTTCGGATACGAGAAAATATGCATTGGGGTCGTTAGCATTGCAGGCGAAAACCAATTTTTTAGTATCTATACCGCTTAGCAAAGAGGGGTTATATTTTTCAAGGCGTGTAACACCTGAGAGTTCAAACGAAAGCATTCTTTTGCGAGAGCTTTTGTTTATTATTTTATCAACATCCATTGTGCCGTTGGTGATAATATACTCATATTCGATATTAAGCATTGAAGAAAGCTTATAAGCCCCATAAAGAATACCAACTATTAAAAGCAAAGTGAGTGTGCTGAGAACGGGGAATAGGTATAACACAAAGCAGAGCACAAATGCGGCAAGCCATATACCGATTACTGCGGCAACAGTTTTTCCGGTTTTGCGTATAGCAATAATTTGTTCAAAAAAAGTATCCATATCATAACTCCTTAAATTTTTCATATAATATAAAGGTAAATTATAGCAAAAAGCTATATAGTAATGTTATTATACAACAAAAGCAGTTCTACTTGCAATATAAAAATTTTTGTTATATAATAATTTTTATAAAAGAGGTGGTATTTTGAGGATAAAAAGCGGATATGAACTTAAAAAAAGAGAAGATAGGTATATTGTGACCTATAATGGTACGGTGTCAGGTGAGCTTGATAATTCAATTGTGCTCGCTGATACTGCGGTATTTCTATGGAATTTATTAAAGGAGAAGGACGTTACAAAAACAGAGATGCTTAATGCACTTATAGAAAACTTTGATATTTCTACTGTTCTGGCACTCGGCAATATAGATGTTTTTGTGCGTACAATGAAGGAAAATGGCATTATCGAATAATAAAAAAAAGAGCGATAAGCAAACGCTTTTGTGGATATATAAAAACTGTAAGAGATATTTTCCTGCAATAGCGGTGATTACGCTGTTTTCGGTGATAGTATCACTCACCTTTATAGTTTTAGCCTTGTTGTCTAAGGATGTAATAGATGTTGCCACAGGAAATAAAGAGGGAAATCTCTGGTTTTACGGCACATTACTTTTAGTAACAATAGCTGTTCAGATTATTGTGCATATATGTGATATGTTGCTTAAAACCTATACTACGGGCAAGTTGACAATAGTTTTAAGACAAAAGCTTTTTACAGCGATTGCCAAAAGAAAATATTCGGAAATTACCGAATATCATTCAGGAGACCTTCTTAACCGCATCACCTCTGATACAGATGTTGTTATATCATCTCTGGTAAATGTGATTGCAAGCGTAACATCCATGTTTGCTAAAATTATAGGCGGTCTTGCAGCGCTTATAGCCCTTGATAAAAGGTTGGCCCTTGTGATTTTGGTTTTAGGCTTTGCGGTGCCTGCTTTTGGACGGATTATAAGTCGTAAGTATAAAAATTTACATAAAGAAGTGCAACGCACCGAGGGAAAATCCCGTTCTTTTATGCAGGAATGTATAGAAAATATAGTTGTATTAAAGGCTTTTGAGGGCGAAAAGCCCTTTATTAATAAGCTTGGCAGATATATGAAGGAAAACTTTGCTGTAAAAATGAAACGCACAAAGGTTTCTATAGGTATGCATATGAGCCTTTATACATTCTTTACTTTGGGATATTATGCTATTTTGCTTTGGGGTGCTACACAAATTGCGGGCGGACTTATAACATACGGTACCCTGATGGCATTTTTACAGCTTTTCCAACAGATAAAGGCACCGCTTCAAAATGTATCGGGGATACTTCCTCAGTATTATTCATCCCTTGCGTCTGCTGAAAGACTGATTGAGGTTGAAAATGGCAGTATGGATAAATCGGCAGACGCCGAAAAATTGAGCGAGGTTGTTGATAATTTCAGCGGAATAGAGCTTAAAAATATTACCTTTGCATATAAAGACGAAATTATTTTAAAGAATTTGAACCTTTTAGTAGAAAAGAACAAAATTACCGCTATTACAGGTGAATCGGGCAGCGGTAAAAGTACAATATTTAAATTGCTGTTAGGTCTTTATGAGGCTAATGGCGGTAGTATTAAGGTTAACGGCGAGTTTCCGCTTGATACTTCGCTGAGAGGTATATTTGCCTATGTGCCTCAGGGCAATATGATACTATCGGGTACTGTCAGAGAAAATCTTACAATCTGCAACGAAAGTGTAACCGATGAAGAAATAATCAAGGCTACCAAAGCGGCAGAGATATATGATATTATAGCAGATTTGCCGGATGGTTTTGATACCGAGCTTACAGAACGCGGCGGCGGACTTTCAGAGGGACAGCTTCAACGAATTTCAATAGCACGTGCATTGCTTACAAATGCGCCGGTTCTTCTGCTCGATGAGGCAACTTCTGCTCTTGATGAAGCTACCGAAACAAAGGTGCTTAATAATATAAAAGAGATAGAGGGTAAAACAATACTTTTTGTTACTCACAGAAACACAAGTCTTAAGGTATGCGATAAAATTTTGCATATCGAAAAGGAAATTTAATATAGTAAATGGAAAAAATGCGGTGATAGAGCAATCTGTTGCCGTATTTTTTGTATTCGGGTATTGACAAATACAAAAAAACAGGTATAATTGTATACAATTATACGAGAGGTGATATAATGCTCGAACTTTCGAACAAGACTAATTTACTTGAACAGTCTATGTATAAATACTCTTTACAGGATGTTAAAGATCCGAATCTATACAGAGATCTTTACACTTATGAAGATATACCAAAGGTTGCCTTTAACCATAGACGAGTTCCTATGAATATGCCGCAGGATATATGGATTACAGATACTTCACTTCGTGACGGACAGCAGTCGGTAGAGCCCTATACCGTTGACCAGATAGTGCATCTTTATAAATTGATGTCAAAGCTCGGAGGTCCTTACGGAATAATACGGCAGACCGAATTTTTTGTTTATAGCAAAAAGGATAGAGAGGCGCTTGAAAAGTGTCAGGCTTTAGGACTCAGATTCCCTGAAATCACCACCTGGATCAGAGCCAGCAAGGAAGACTTTAAGCTTGTTAAAGATTTAGGTATCCGTGAAACAGGTATACTTGTTTCCTGCAGTGACTATCATATTTTCAAAAAGCTTAAGATGACGCGTAAACAGGCAATGGATACATATTTATCTGCCGTTGCTGAAGCTTTTGAGGCAGGTGTTATGCCGAGATGCCACTTAGAAGATATAACAAGAGCGGATTTCTACGGTTTTGTTGTTCCTTTTGTTAATGAGCTTATGAAGATGTCGAAGGATGCCGGAATACCTGTAAGAATTCGTGCTTGCGATACTATGGGATACGGCGTGCCTTATAGCGAGGTGGCATTGCCGAGAAGTGTGCCGGGTATTATATACGGTCTTCAGCATTATTCCGATGTGCCGAGTGAGATGCTCGAATGGCACGGACATAACGATTTTTATAAGGCGGTTGCAAATGCTTCTACTGCATGGCTTTACGGTGCTTGCGCTGTAAACTGTTCACTTCTGGGTATTGGTGAGAGAACGGGTAATGTTCCGCTTGAGGCTATGATTATGGAGTATGCTTCTCTTAGAGGTGCGCTTGACGGTATGGATACGAGCGTGATTACTGAAATTGCTGAATATTTCAAAAATGAAATGGGTTATGATATTCCGCCTATGACCCCGTTTGTGGGCAGAAACTTTAATGTGACCCGTGCTGGTATTCACGCTGACGGTCTTTTAAAGGACGAGGAAATTTATAATATTTTTGATACCGAAAAAATTCTCGGCAGACCGGCATCGGTGTCTATTAGTAAAACAAGCGGACTTGCGGGTATTGCTTATTGGATAAATAATAACTACCGTTTGCCAAAGGATAAAGCACTTGATAAAAAAGACCCGTTGGTTGTAGCACTCAAAGAATGGGTAGATAAAGAATATGAGGACGGCAGACAAACCGCCCTTTCAAACGGCGAGCTTGAAAAGAAGATAGAAGAGCTGTCAGGCGGACGCTTTAAAGGAGAGAAATAGGATGTTGGATCATAGAACAGTATCCCTTGCCGATCAGGTTTTTGAACACCTTGAAACCGATATATTAAGCGGTAAATACAGTCGCGGTGAAATTCTTACCGAGGGAAAGCTGAGTGCAGAGCTTGGCGTCAGCCGAACACCTATAAGAGAGGCGCTTCGCCGCCTTGAACAGGAGCACTTAATCGAAGATAGCGGCAAAGGCTCGGTGGTTATAGGCGTAACCGAAAAGGATTTAGAGGATATTTATCTTATACGTGGCAGATTAGAGGGGCTTGTGGCTTCTATGGCGGCCAGGAACCGCACCGAAGAACAGCTTGAGGCTCTTCGTGAGGCTTTGGAGCTGCAGGAATTTTATGTTGATAAAAAGGATGCTGACCGCATAAAGAAAATGGATAATAAGTTCCATAACAGAATGTATGAGCTTAGCGGCAGTATGGTTTTTTATGATACATTGTTGCCACTTCATAAAAAGGCTCAGAAATACCGTAAGGCTTCGGTTGAAAGCAAAAGCCGCGCCGAAGCTTCTGTAACGGAGCACCGCAGAATTTATGAGGCGGTAGCGGCAGGTGATAGCGCCCTTGCGGCAAAATGCGCCGAAGAACACGTTTTAAATGCTTATAACCATATAAAGAAAGGATAATATAAAATGGGTTTAACAATTGCACAAAAAATTATTAAGGCACATATGCTTAGCGGTGATATGACCGTAGGCAGCGAGGTGGCACTTAAAATCGATCAGACATTAACTCAGGATGCTACGGGTACTATGGCATACTTAGAGTTTGAAACAATGGGGCTTGATCGCGTTAAAACCGAGAGAAGTGTGGCTTATATAGACCATAATACATTACAGTCGGGCTTCGAAAATGCAGATGACCACAGATATAT
>JBGUVH010000113.1:0-3141 GCA_045134215.1 Acutalibacteraceae bacterium | reverse complement strand
GCTTGCGGTTGATGTTGTAACCAACGATAAATACCCGGGCTATGCTGCGTCTGTTAAGGCAGGGCTCGACACATTGCCCGAATCCTTTAGGTTTGCGACAATAAATAGACCTGACGGTTTTTTAAGTCTTAACCACCATTTCTTCTCACATATATGTGCGTGGTTTTATAAAACCCTTGCAGGTATAAGAATTAACGGCTTCGGTTTTGAAGATGTGGTTATTGAACCTGTTTTTGTAGAGGGAATTAGTGAGCTTACTGCCGAGTCTCACGGAATAAAGGTTAGCTACAACAGCAAATCAGTTAAGGTTTCATCGCCTTATCCTTTCACATTTAAGCAGGGCGGCAATACAACTTCCTATCAGAGCGGCGATTATGAGTTTCAAAGGTAAATCTAATTTGCAATTAAAAAATGTGGGAGATTAATAATGAAAAATCCGATTATTGACGGCTGGTACGCCGACCCCGAGGCGCGCGTGTATAACTGAAAGGTTTATATTTATGTTACACGCTCTCTGCCCTTTGAGGAACAGCATAATTTAGACCTTATCGTTTCGGAAGATTTGATTTATTTCACTTTACCCAAAGGATATGACACCGTTTTGTCTGATGACGGAATCAATATTTCAAAAGGACAAAAGCAGCTTATAACCATTGCTAGAGCTATGCTTTCAGATGCATCTATGCTTATTCTTGATGAGGCTACCTCTAATGTTGACTCAAGAACCGAAATTCAGATACAGGATGCACTTTCCTCACTTATGAAGGGACGAACCTGTTTCGTTATTGCCCACCGACTATCATCAATAAAAAATGCCGATAACATTATAGTTATCGACGGTGGCAGAATTATTGAACAGGGAAATCATAATGAGCTTATTAGTCTTGGCGGTTTTTACAGTAAGCTTTATAATTCACAGTTTGATTAATTTAAAAACGGCACTTTAACGAGTGCCGTTTATTTTATGAATGATAAAGCTTTTTGGTCTGATACTGAGGCTCACAGGTAAGGTTAATTCCGAGTTTTCGGAACACCTGCTCGTCTACTCTCGAAAGGATAACGGTAGAATGGGCTTCAAGACCTCGAAGGTTCTTGACCTGAGCCATAGCCTTCTTTGCATTTTCGTCGGTAGCAGCACAAATAGACAGTGCAACAAGCACTTCATCAGTGTGAAGACGTGGATTATGGTTGCCAAGTGCTGTAGTCTTCATAACCTGTATAGGTTCAATAATAGTGGGAGAAAGAAGCTTTACCTCATCATCAATTCCTGCAAGCTCTTTAAGTACATTAAGGAGCAGGGAAGAGGAAGCACCCAGAAGTGAAGAGGTTCTTCCTGTAATAATCTTGCCGTCATCAAGCTGAATTGCCGTAACAGGACTGCCTGTAAGCTCAGCCTTTTTATTAGCGGCATCAACAACCTGACGGTCTTTTGCAGAAATACCTACCTGATTCATAAGCAGCTCGATTTTAGAAACCTCTTCGTGCTCACCCATACCCTGACGAAGTGAGCAAAGAGCAGCATAGTAACGGCGGATAATTTCCTGATTAGCAGCAGCCCTACAGACCTCATCGTCACAAATAGCACAGCCAACCATATTTACGCCCATATCGGTAGGGCTTTTATAAACCGATTCGCCCTGAATTTTCTGTAGCATAGCTCTGACAACAGGGAAGATTTCGATATCTCTGTTATAATTTATAGCAGTTTTACCGTAAGCTTCAAGATGGAAGGGGTCAATCATATTAACATCATTAAGGTCGGCAGTAGCAGCCTCATAAGCGACATTAACAGGATGCTTTAAGGGAATATTCCATATTGGGAAGGTTTCAAATTTTGCATAACCTGCTTTAATACCTCTTTTATATTCGTGGTAAAGCTGTGAAAGACAGGTAGCCATCTTACCGCTGCAGGGACCAGGACCTGTAACGACAATAAGCTTTCTGCTGGTTTCAATATAATCGTTTTTACCAAAGCCTTCCTCACTTGTAATAAGGGGAATATTAGCAGGATAATCGGGAATAGGATAATGACGGTATACCTTTATACCGAGATTTTTAAGGCGTTTTTCAAAGGCAATAGCAAGGGGCTGTCCTGTGTAAAAGGTTATAACAACACTGCCTACATAAAGTCCGATACCACGAAAGGCATCAATAAGACGCAAAGTATCAAGGTCATAGGTTATACCAAGGTCGCCCCTTCGTTTATTTTTTTCAATAGCATCGGCATTTATGGCAATTACGATTTCGGCATCGTCCTTAAGGCTCAGCAGCATTTTAACCTTTGAATCAGGCTCAAAGCCCGGAAGAACACGGGAAGCGTGGTAGTCATCAAAGAGCTTTCCGCCGAACTCCATATATAGCTTGTCACCGAACAACGCTATTCGGTCCCTGATATTTTGTGATTGGAGACGGATATACTCTCCGTTGTCAAACCCCTTTTTTGCCATTTTTTTCACCTTTTCGTTTTTAATCAATAAAATAAGTATATCAAATAAGAATTATTCTTTCAAGTGTTATTTAACAGAAAAAATCAGATAATTCCTTTAAATATGCTTCTGTGTCCTTAAGATAAGATAAACCGTGACCTGAATCCTTTATCAGCACAAGCTTTTTTCTTGATGCGGTACTGCTATAGCACTGCTCACTCATATAATGAGGAACAAAATCGTCGTTTGTGCCGTGAAAATATATTATTGGGATTTCAGCTTTTTTAACGGCATCAACGGGACGGCATTTATTAATATCAAAGCCACCGTAAAGAAAAGCACCGAGTCTTACAAAGGGATAGGACAGAAAAACGGGAAGCTTCATTTCTTTTATTGTCTTTTTTATAATCTCCTCTGCTGTGCTATAGCCACAGTCGGCAAGAACTCCTATTACATTTTCAGGAAGCTTTTCTCCCGATGCCATAAGTACTGTAGAGGCACCCATCGATATGCCTGTAAGGATAATTTTAACATCACTGCCAAAATGACTGATTATGAAATCTATCCAGTATAGGCAGTCTCTTTTTTCATTAATACCGAAGGAAATAATATGACCTTCGCTATTTCCACAGGCTCTCTGGTCAACAATAAAAGCATTGTGACCAAGAGAAAAGCAACGCTGAACGCCACCGCATAAATCACGCTGTGCATTACC
>JBGUVH010000112.1:0-4881 GCA_045134215.1 Acutalibacteraceae bacterium | reverse complement strand
TACAAAAAGTTTGCGAAAATGGCTATTGACCGAGTGGAGAAAGCAAAAGCAAAATACCAAAGACTTTGCAAAGAGCAAGGTGAAGAAATGGAAGAGCATATGCACATCCACTTTAATGGAATAACAAAAATTATAAACAACCTCTTAAAAGAATTGGTGGGTGATAAAGAATGAAAACTTGTAAAGTCAGACCTTCTGAAAGTCAATGCAGAATGTGTATTGATACAGCCGATTTTTTTGGACAAGTGCCTAACTGTAGAAAATGCGAAGATGAAGCTGAAGAATACGAACTGTATAACGTCGTAACATCTTTTTTTGGTAACGATTATGCGATTGTGTTATGCAACAAGGAAGCGAAAAAAGTACCTTTAGATTTAATTTATGACATCAAAGAAAGGAAGATGTAAAATGATACACGAACTTAAAATTTTTCCTGAGTTTTTTGAGGCGATTGTTAGCGGCAACAAAACCTTTGATGTTCGTTTTAACGATAGAGGCTATATGGTTGGTGATTATCTTGCTCTTAATGAACATGAAGACAAAGGTTCTTTTGTGGTTTACACCGGCCGTAGTTGTGTGGTATACGTAGATTACATACTGTCAGACAAAAGGTTTGTAAAAGATGGTTATGTGATTATGTCGATAAAGCCGTGCTCAGTGAGTCGCATTTCGTCAGATAAAAGAACACCCTTCGGCGAACGTCAATACGTTGTGCCGGTGTTGGAACTTTGCCAAAAATGTGATGAAGTAAAAAACGAATTTATCCAAGGAGGAAATTGAAATGATAATCAAGAAAATTATAGACCTTTGTAAGAAAAATCTTATTGTGAGAATATATAAAACCGAACAGGGCCAGTTTATATCAAACGGAAGCGGTCTATATCCCATAACGGGACTTCCTATATTCGATGAGGACAGTTTCTGCCTTACATACGATATCCCTAAGGATAAGCTGAGATTTAGTGAAGAGAATCTTCTGCCTGTGAATATAGATATTTCGGATAGCACGGATGATGAAAATGTATGTGAGGCTTTACAACTGGTTTTGTTGTATCACGGCAAAAAAATATTCCCGTTGATTACCGAAACCGGAATCAAATTTATTGATTCAGCATATATATCACCTCTTAGCGATAACGACAATATGTTATCGTTTTATGAGAGAACTTCTCTGAACGGTGAGAAATATTTTGTAATTAAAAATGGTATGCTGTTCGCGGCGGCAATTATACCTTATGAGGTTGTAAACAGAGAATTTGTACAGGAAGTAGAACATCTGTATAAGCTCTGCAAAATTGCCTTAGAAAATAAGCGGGATAAAACCGTTGACGGACAAACTTCTGTTTTTGATTAATAAATAAAGTGAGGTTGTGTATGGTTGAAAAGACGATACAGGGCTTGAAAGAGAAAAAGGAAGCAATGGAAAAATTTTTAAAACTGTCCGCCGAATTGCGTGATGTCGAAGAGGAGTTAAAAGACTGGAAAGAGCTGGCCGAAAACGAGCCTGTTGACGCTTTTTATACGGGGAATATAATTCTAAAAAAAGAAGAAATGAATCAGTTAAAAAACGAAGTTTTACGCTGTAGAGCAGTAATTCTGTCGGCTATTAATAATATAGCAGATAAGCGTATACGGGTTATACTTCGCCGAAGATACATAAACGGTCAGAATATAATAGATATATCCCGATGTACGCACTATTCCTTACGCCATGTTAAGAGGCTGCACCGTAGAGGGCTTGAGATAGTAAGCATACCCGAAAAGATGTCACCCTAATGTCACCCCTGTGTCACTGTTATGTCACCCCTACACTGTGCTATAATCCATAATGAAATGAAAGAGATTTCCGAGAGGAAGTCTCTTTTTTGTTTAGTGTCAGATTTAATTGCTGGCGGTTGGGAGGCGGGGAGATAGAGTGAACGGAAGTGAGGAGTATGCCCAATGAACAAGATTTTAATTTAAAGCGCAGAGAAAGGCTTTTCTGTGAAGAATATATGCGCACAGGTAAAAAGCGTGAGGCGGCTATTTTTGCAGGATTCAGCGAAAAGTCAGCGGCTAATGCTGCTACACGTTTGCTTAAAAATGATGAATGCCTCGCGTACATACGCGATATCCAAAAACGCGCGCGCGAGGAACTGCAGATAGACGATAACTGGGCGGTGCTCAGAGCGATAGATGTTTATCAGAGGTGTATGAGTGCTGTGCCGGTAATGGAATGGGATTATTCGGACCATAAAATGAAGCCTACAGGAGAGTACACCTTTGACAGTAAAGGCGCACTTAAAGCACTTGAGCTTATTAAATCGCTTTTAGGGCTTGGTGAAGAGGACAGCAGTAAGCTGCACGAAGCAATAACGTTTATCGAGGATTTAAAGGCGGTGGAAAACAGTGGCTAATGTGTCATTAAAACAGATAGTAGGCGGCGGATATAACGATTTCTGGAATGATAAAAGCCGTTACAGAGTCCTTAAGGGCGGTAAAGGTTCTAAGAAGTCCACAACTACAGCTTTGAATCTTATTTACAGAATTATGAAATATCCCGGCAGTAACGCCCTTGTGGTAAGAGCTGTAATGCAGACACATAGAGACAGTACCTTTGCGGTGCTATCCTGGGCTCAAAAAAAGCTTTGTGTGGACCATTTATGGAAAAACAGCGTTTCTCCTATGCAAATGACATATAAGCCCACAGGTCAGAAGATTATATTTCGCGGTTTTGATGATGTATTAAAGCTTGCATCCACGACCGTGGACGTAGGTTATTTGAATTTTGTGTGGATAGAAGAAGCTTACGAGCTGAGTAGTGAAGCTGATTTCGATAAGCTTGACCTGTCTGTTCCCAGAGGAGCGGTACCTGAAGGTCTGTTTAAGCAGACAACTCTTACATTCAACCCCTGGAGTGCAGAGCATTGGCTTAAGAGTAGGTTCTTTGATAAAGAAGACAAAAACGTTTCTACATACAGCACCAATTATCTTGTAAACGAGCATCTGGATAGCAAGGATATTGAAGTGTTTGAGCGTATGAAGGAAACGAATTACCGTAAATACACCGTTGCGGGACTTGGTGACTGGGGCGTTGCAGAAGGTCTTGTATATGAGAATTTTGAGGTTAAGGCTCTTGAGGTTAATGAGCTGGGTATTAAGCGTGATGAAAACGGAAAAATTCTTGAGGATAAATCGTATATGTGGCGAAGCTTTTTCGGACTTGACTACGGATACACCAATGACCCTACGGCCTTTATAGCTTTTGCCGCTAATCGCACAGAAAAGATTATTTACATATATGACGAATTTTATCAGCTGAAGATGCTCAATTCAGATATTGCCCGTGAAATCCGTCGCAAAGGATATGCAAAGGAGCGTATCCGAGCTGATGCAGCAGAACCAAAAAGTAATGATGACCTGAGACGACTGGGCATTACGAGAATCTTGCCCAGCGTTAAAGGCAAGGACAGCATTATGAACGGTATTGCATTCCTTCAGGAATATAAAATCTATATTTCACCTGCCTGTAAAAACACAATAGCTGAAATTTCAAGCTATTGCTTTGAAAAGGATAAAGCTGAAAAGCCGACCAACAGGCCAACGGATAAAGATAATCACCTTATGGATGCTATGCGGTATGCGGCCTATGATATCAATTTCTTTGTTGCTCAAAAGCCCGAAAGAAAAAAGAGGTCTCAAGGGGAAATATTTACAGGCGGCACAACGATTTTTGATGATGTTAATTCATCCTGGGAATGAAGGGAGTGAAAGTGATGTTTGAAGTAGGAGCAGTAACAATTCTTTTGATTATAGTTATCTGTATTTTGATTTTAATGCTTTGGATTTTAAGTTGTGGTTTGTGTTTTTATGTTGGCTCAAGTCTTACAAAAGAAAAGAAAAAACCGCCTATAACCGAAAATTTATCGCAACAAGAAAAAGCAAAAAAAGAAAGAGAAGCCAGAGAACTAAAAAATTTAATGGAGTATACCGGTGATGCACAGTAGTGCAGTTTTCGATACACCAATAACCGCATACCAGCGGATAAAGGAGATATAAAAATGAGTGAAAATTTAGAATCTTTACAGGACACCATTCCTGAAGAGAACAACCCACCTGCATCGGATGATGCGAACAATCAGGACCCTACCGTTGATTCCAACAGTACCAATGACGGCCAACCGGCAGAACCTGAAAAGCCGACTGAAGCAGAGCTTCCCGGACTTGAGGTGAAGTATAACAAGAAAATGTTTAACCTCAGTCACGCTGATGCGGTCAGCTTCGCCCAGAAGGGAATGAAGTATGATGCTATCTCTGCTGATTATCAGAGGCTTAAAGACCATGCAGCACGAAACGGAAAGAGTATTTCTGAGTTTGTTGCAGGGTTAGAGGAAGCAGAAATAAACGTTATAAGACAGCAGTGTAAGGAAACTGCACAGGGTAACGAAGAGTACGAACAGCTGTTATTCGATAAAGCCCTTAAGGACAGAGATATTAAACTGCAGGAATATAACGAAAATGTTGCTTCTAAAGAAAAAGCGGAGCAGGAGAACTTCGAGAAATCTATTGCTAACGGATTTATCGCTATTAATAAGCTGAATCCTGAAATTAAAGATGTTAGCCAGATTCCCGAAAGTGTTCTTAAAACCGCCCAGGAGGAAGGTATCTCAGTCAGAGAAGCTTACCTTCTTTATGAGTTTAATAACATTAAGGCTGCAGATAAAGCCGCAAAAGAACAGGCTGCAGCAAAATTAAAAAGTTCCGGAAGTCTTAAAGATAACGGCGGCGAAGAATTAAACAGCACTGATAAGGAATTTTTAAAAGGACTTTGGAACTAAGGAATTTTGAAAAAATAAGGAGAATAAATTATGTCTATTAACAGTATTGAAACCGCTGTAAGAT
>JBGUVH010000111.1:0-4848 GCA_045134215.1 Acutalibacteraceae bacterium | reverse complement strand
ATGTATCCTTCATTATTATCTTCTCCTATTATAGTACATATATTTGTGACTTTCAAGAAAAAAGAGCCTTTCGGCTCTTAAAAAACTCTTAATTTAAAGTTATTGCGGCATTTTGGACAATTGCAGGTGTGGTTGCCTTTTTTTCTTGGAAGTCTGAGGGTTGCTTTACAGTTGGGACATTTTCTGTAAATATGGGTTTTTCGCTCACCGAATCGCTTTTTTCTTTCTTTGAAAAAAGAGGTGATTTTATTTTTCGTTTTTAAATATGAGTAATTCTCTTTAGCTCTCTTGTGTATATTTTTTGACAGCATACGGAAAAAGATAACAAATACTACTACTGTGGAAAAAATATGCAGTAAATAGCTATTAATCAAAACATTAATTAAAGTTAACCCTATATACAGCCACAGTAAAAAATTATTAAGATTATCAATACCGTTTCTTCCGTACATAAAGCGTATGAGCATTTCTTTAATTCTATAAAACATAGCATCGACTCCTTTTGAAAAATAATATATATAAAATATAAAAAATGTGTTTGTATTTTATTAAATAATTATGAATATTAACAGTGATGTTTTTGCTTGACATTCTTTCTACGGTATGGTATCATATTTTAGATGAAAAAACCGATTCGGCTTAAGCCGGCAGGTCGATAATAAAGCATTTTGCTTTGGCTGTGTTTCCTTGCCGGTATGGCGGGGTTGTTTTTTTGTAAGGAGGGTTCTTGTTTTATGTCAATGCTGCTTAAAAATGCGAATGTATATACAGACGGTACTTTTAAAATACAAGACCTCATTATCTCTGACGGCATTATTAAGGCTGTCGGCTCTTCTCTTTTTTCTTCATCTGAAGAGATTATTGATTGTACAGGACTTACTGTTTTTCCGGGTTTCGTTGATGTTCACGTTCATCTTCGAGAGCCGGGCTTTTTTTATAAAGAAACTATTGAAAGCGGTACGAAGGCTTGTGCCGCAGGCGGTTATACATCTGTATGCAGTATGCCGAATTTAAAGCCCTGTCCCGATAGTATGGAAAACCTTAAGGTACAGCTTGATATTATTGATAAGGATGCCGTTATAAATGTCTATCCTTTTGCAACTATTACAAAAGGACAGCAAGGCGAAATTCTTTCCGATATGGCTGATATGGCAGGTAGTGCAGTGGGCTTTTCCGATGACGGCAGGGGAGTGCAAAGTGAAGAAATAATGCTTTCTGCTATGAAAAAGGCTAAAGAACTCGGCAAAATAATATCTGCTCACTGTGAGGATAATTCTCTACTTCGCGGCGGATATATTCACGACGGTGAATATGCAAGGCTTAACGGTCACAAGGGTATATGCAGTGAGAGTGAATGGGGACCGATTAAAAGAGATATTGAGCTTGTTAAAAAGACGGGATGTAAATATCACGTTTGTCATATATCCACTAAGGAAAGTGTTGAGCTTATAAGAAAAGCAAAAAAAGAGGGTGTGGACATTACCTGTGAAACAGGTCCGCATTATCTTACAATGAATGATATGATGCTCAAAGAGGACGGACGCTTTAAGATGAATCCTCCTATAAGAAGCGAGGAAGACCGTCTTGCGCTTATTGAAGGTATAAAGGACGGCACTATTGATGTTATTGCCACCGACCACGCTCCTCATAGCGAAGAAGAAAAATCAAAAGGATTAAAAGACAGCCTTATGGGTGTTGTGGGAATTGAAACAGCATTTTCCGTAAGCTATACAAAGCTTGTGAAAACAGGAATAATCACCCTTGAAAAACTAATAGAGCTGTTAAATACCGGTGCAAGACAGCGTTTTGGTATAGGCAATGAAATAAAAGTTGGAGAAAAGGCAGATATAACTGTTTTTGATTTAAGTGAAAAATATATTATTAACCCCGAAGAGTTTTTATCAAAAGGAAAGGCAACACCGTTCCTGAATGAAGAAGTTTACGGTAAATGTAAGCTTACGCTCTGCGGCGGAAAAATAGCATATAAAGATATTTAATATATACGGAGGAAAAGAAAATGGCTAAAAGAACGGATATTAAAAAGGTACTGATTATCGGCTCTGGTCCTATTGTTATAGGTCAGGCTGCCGAATTTGACTATGCAGGTACTCAGGCCTGTCTTGCTCTTAAAGAGGAGGGCTATGAGGTTATACTTTGTAACTCTAATCCTGCTACAATTATGACAGATACTACTATCGCTGATAAGGTGTATATGGAGCCTCTCACACTTGAATATATTGCGAAGATTCTCCGTTATGAGCGTCCTGATGCTATTGTTCCCGGTAGTGGTGGACAGACAGGTCTTAATATTGCTATGCAGCTTGAAAAGAAGGGTATTCTCAAGGAGTGCGGAGTTGAGCTTCTTGGTACTTCAAGTGAGAGTATTGAAAGAGCCGAAGACAGAGAATTGTTTAAAGAGCTCTGCCAGTCTATCGGTGAGCCTACTATTCCTTCTGAAATAACCTACAGTCTTGACGAAGCTAAAATCGCAGCTGAGAAAATCGGTTATCCTGTAGTACTGCGTCCTGCCTTTACTCTGGGCGGCACAGGCGGCGGTTTTGCCAACAATGAAGAAGAGCTGATAGAAATCGGTCTTAATGCTTTTAAGCTTTCTCCTGTTCATCAGGTGCTTATCGAAAAAAGCGTTAAGGGCTATAAGGAAATTGAGTTCGAGGTTATGCGTGACTCTAATGACCACGCTATCACCATTTGCGGAATGGAGAATATTGACCCTGTTGGTGTTCATACAGGAGACTCTCTGGTTGTTGCTCCCATTATGACCTTAAACGACCATGACCTTAAAATGCTTAACGACTCTGCTATTAAGCTTATTAAGGAACTTAAAATCGAAGGTGGCTGTAATGTTCAGTTTGCTCTTAATCCGAATAGCAGTGAATATTATCTTATTGAAGTTAACCCCAGAGTTTCCCGTTCTTCTGCCCTTGCTTCTAAGGCTTCGGGCTATCCAATTGCAAGAGTAACCGCTAAAATTGCTCTCGGTATGGCGCTTGAGGATATTACTATAGCTAATACAACTGCTGCTTTTGAGCCTCAGCTTGACTATGTAATTGCAAAGCTACCCAGATTCCCATTTGATAAATTTACAAATGCCTCTAATTGCCTCGGTACTCAGATGAAGGCAACAGGTGAGGTAATGGGAATAGGAAGTAACCTTGAAGAATGTCTCTTAAAGGGTATCCGTTCTCTCGAAATTGGTGTTAATCACCTTTATCATCACAAATTTGACGATATGACCGATGAGCAACTTAAGGAATATATTGCTGAGTTCAGAGATGATAACATCTTCGCTATAGCAGAGCTTCTCTACAGAGGCGCAACGGTTGAAGAAATTCACGAAATTACAAAAATCACCGCCTTCTTCCTTGAGGCAATTAAAAATATAATTAATATGGAAGAAAACCTCAAGGCTCATCCCTTTGACCTTGAAATTCTTAAAGCTGCTAAGAAAATGGGCTTCTCTGATAAGTATACCGCAAGAATGTGGAAATGCGATGAGCTGGATGTATATAACTTTAGAAAAGAAAACAAGCTTTTCCCAGTATTCAAAATGGTTGATACCTGTCATACAGGCGCATATATTCCTTACTTCTATTCTTCATACACAGGTGAAAATTCTTCTGTGCTTACCGATAAGAAGAAAATTGTGGTACTTGGTGCAGGTCCTATCCGTATAGGTCAGGGTGTAGAATTCGATTATTCTACAGTACATGCTGTTACCACCATTAAAAATTCGGGCTATGAAGCTATCATTATCAATAATAACCCTGAAACAGTTTCTACTGACTATACTACTGCTGATAAGCTGTATTTTGAGCCTCTTACTCCCGAAGATGTAATGAATATCATTGAATTTGAAAAGCCTGAAGGTGTTGTTGCTTCTCTTGGTGGACAGACCGCAATTAATCTTGCTGAGCCTCTTATGAAGAGGGGCGTTAAGATTATCGGTACTGATTGCGAAGCTATTGAGCGTGCTGAAAACCGTGACAGCTTTGAAAAGCTTCTTACAGAGCTTAACATTCCTCAGCCTAAGGGTAAGGCTGTTACAAGCATTGAGGCTGGACTTGAGGCTGCCGCTAACATCGGTTATCCTGTGCTTGTGCGTCCAAGCTTTGTTCTTGGTGGTAGAGCTATGCAGATAGTTGCTAATGAAGAACAGCTTAAGCATTATCTTAAAACCGCTGTTGAAATTGATGAGGACAAGCCTGTGCTTGTTGATAAATACATTCAGGGTAAAGAGGTCGAGGTTGACGCAATTTGTGACGGCAGAAATGTGTTTGTACCTGGTATTATGGAGCTTGTTGAAAGAACAGGTATACATTCAGGTGACTCAATAAGCGTATATCCCACCTTTAGTATTTCTGATAAGGTTAAAGGCACTATTCTCCAGTACGCTAAAAAGCTTGGTGTAGGAATAGGGATTGTAGGTCTTTATAACATTCAGTTTATTGTTGATGATAATGACGATGTTTATATTATTGAGGTTAATCCCCGTTCCTCACGTACCGTCCCATTTCTTTCTAAGTCTACAGGTTATAGTCTTGCTGATATTGCTACCGAGGTTATTCTCGGCAAGAGTCTTAAAGAACTTGGAATATTCGACCTTTATCCCGACGAAAAGAAGCGTTGGTATGTAAAGGTTCCCGTATTCTCCTTTAATAAGCTTAGAGGTCTGGACGCTTATCTTTCTCCTGAAATGAAGTCCACAGGTGAAGCTATCGGTTATGACGATAAGCTTAACCGTGCTTTATTTAAGGCTTTACAGGCAAGTGGTATGAAGCTTCAGAATTACGGAACAGTATTTGCTACTATTGCCGACAAGGATAAGGA
>JBGUVH010000110.1:0-8847 GCA_045134215.1 Acutalibacteraceae bacterium | reverse complement strand
TCAGCCACCCAGTTAATCTGCTTTATAATACGGCTTAACTGTGTATAGTTAATATTTGAAGAAAAGCCAAAGGAGGTGCCACAGTTCTTTACCATTTCAGCAAAGGTTTCAAGGGGAACAGCACAACCGCCCACAGAAGTTTTAACAGCACCTACACCGTTTCTCACAGCAAGTATTGCATCAGCAATAGCCATACCGTTTTTATTATTACAAAATACGCCTATTTCTGCTTTTTCGTCACGTTTCTTACAAATATCCTCAGCAAAAGCAGCAAATTCATCAGGCATCATAGTTTCCCCTGCACTGTCGTAAAGGGATACAGCAGTTGCCCCTGCATCGATTGCTGTCTTTACGGCATCATAAAGGAAATCACCCTCAGCACGTGTAGCATCAATAGCACAGAATTCAACATCAGCTATCTTCTCCTTAGCATCTTTCACAAGAGAAGCAATAAAGGGAAGCATTTTATCCGGCTTCTTATGGCAGATATATTCCATTCCCACAGGAGAAACAGGAAGCTCGATTCTTATTCTGCCTTTACTTGCATTAATGAGGGCAGCAGCGGCATTATCTATACTTTCTTTATTCATTCCACCGCAAACAGAAATAACGCTGTTTTTAACAAAGGAGGAAATGGTTTTAACAAGCAGTATATCGGTTCTTGCGTTTTCAATAGCAGGTAGCTCAATAATATCAACATTAAGGTTTTCAAGCTGTCTTGCAATTTCGATTTTCTCCTTAAAGCTATACTTCACCTCTTCACTGCAAAGAGTTGTGTCAGCAATTCTGATGTTTTTCATAATCAAATTCTTCCTTTCTCAGGGTAACAAGAGCCGAAGCTGTCACGCCTGATAAAAAATAATTTTTTGTTTTGCCTCATCTAATATACTACAGCAGTACTACTTCATTCTTTGCTTATCATTCCAAAAAATTATTATTTATCAGGTCGAAGAGTTTCTCTCTGACATCTTTTTTTGAAAGGCGAAGTATGAAATTTGCAGCAAGGCTGTCGCCTTGCAAAAATGAATACGAGAAAGGCGAGAAAAGATGGCGGGAGAAACCGTAACGGGTTCGGCTCTTGTTGCCATACATAAAAAGTCCCTGAAACTAATATAGTTTCAGGGACGAAATATATTCGCGGTACCACCCTAATTACCGTTATAAAACGGTCACTCAGTAAGACTCCAACAAGTCTTTTGCCTTGATAACGGGACATGCCGTAACCGCTTACTATTCTTTCAGCAGTTCTGCTCCGGAACGAGACTTACTTTATTCTGCTCTACCGACTCTCACCAACCGTCAGCTCTCTGCAAAAAAGCACAAATAAAGAATAATTCCTTCATCGCATTTAAAAATTTGAACTAATTATAGCACTATGTTTTTAATTTGTCAACTATTATTTTTTATACTCTATAAAAAGCCTTCCCCTCCAAACAAAGGGGAAGGCTTTTTTTACAAAGAAAAAACCTCTCCTTTTTTACAAGGAGAAGTTTTTGAATTAATCAATAGGAAGAGTCCAACCGAAAGTATCTTCGATTTTACCCCACTGAATACCTGTAAGGGTATCATAAAGATGCTGAGTAACCTCACCGATATTGCCGCCGCTAACCTGATGTTTAATACCCTTATAGCAAAGCTCACCAATAGGAGATACAACAGCCGCAGTTCCACAGCCCCAAGCTTCCTCAAGCTTACCGTTTTCCATAGCAGCCTCAAGCTCATCAATACTAAGGAGTCTTTCGCTTACCTTATAGCCCTCTTTTCTGAGAACCTCGAGGCAGGATTTTCTTGTAATACCAGGAAGAATTGAGCCTGAAAGCATAGGAGTAACTATTTCGCCGTCGATTTTAAACATAACATTCATAGCACCAACCTCTTCAATGTACTTTCTCTCAACACCGTCAAGCCAAAGTACCTGAGAATAGCCCTGCTTTTCAGCACGCTCACCGGCTCTGTTACTTGCAGCATAGTTACCGCCGCATTTTGCGTAACCTGTACCACCGCGAACGGCACGAACATCCTCATCCTCAATCATAATCTTAACTGGATTAATACCCTCTTTATAATAGCTTCCCACAGGAGAAGCGATAATAACAAAGGTAGCGTTATGAACAGCGTGAACACCAAGAGTTTCGTCATTACCGTACATAAAGGGACGAAGATAAAGGGAGGTTCCCGCAGCACTGGGTGTCCAGTCCTGTTCAAGAGCAACAAAGGTCTTGAGTATTTCAAGAGCTTCATCCTCGGGAATCTGAGGCAGACAAAGTCTGTCAGCGGAGTTATTCATTCTACGGATATTTTCCATAGGTCTGAAAAGCTGAACCTTACCGTCTTCTCTGCGATATGCTTTAAGTCCCTCAAAAATTTCACTTCCGTAGTGAAGAACAGTAGAAGCAGGATGAAGAGAAATATTTGCAAAAGGAATTATTCTTGCATCATGCCAACCTTCTTCTGCCGAGTAATCCATTATAAACATATGGTCGGTGAAATATTTACCGAAGCCAAGGATACTGCTGTCCGGTTTTTCCTTAGGACAGGTTGTTTTTGTAATAGAAATATTCATAAATATTACCTTCTTAATATTAGTTTTGAGCACCTATCTGCATAGCTTTTCTGTTAATATCAGCCATATCAGCTCTCTTTGCAGAAATAACCTTTGCAAGAGCGGCATCTACACTCTCAGGAGCGAAATCATTAAGCTCAGAAAGCACCTTACCTACAATAATCATATTAGCAAGAGTAGGCATACCGTTATCACTTGCAAGCTTAGTAGCAGGAATATAGAATACCTTAACATCATCTCTCTGAACCTTACGCTCAATAAGGGAAGAATCAAGGAAAATCATTCCTCCGGGAACAACGGTAGACTCGTACTTATCAAGAGAAGGAAGATTCATAGCTATAAGTATATCAGGGTTAGATACTATAGGAGAACCTACAGGCTCATCACTTACAATTACACTACAGGAAGCAGTACCGCCTCTCATTTCGGGGCCGTAGGAAGGAAGCCAGCTAACCTGTTTTGAATCCATAAGACCTTTATAAGCAATAAACTTACCTGAGAAAAGAATACCCTGACCGCCAAAGCCTGAAAATAAAAACTGTTTAGTAGCCATTACGCTTCCTCCTTTTCTGCGCTTCTGTCCTTATAAACACCAAGAGGATAGTAAGGAATCATTTTTTCGTCTATCCAGTCGAGTGCCTGTTTAGGAGTCATACCCCAGTTAGTAGGACAGGAGGACACAACCTCAACAAGTGAAAAGCCCTTGCCGTCTATCTGATTCTGGAAAGCCTTTTTAATAGCCTTCTTTGCGTTTTTGACATTCTTAACATTATTAACGGTAACACGCTCAAGATACTCAGGGCCGTCAAGCTTAGAAAGCATTTCGCAAACCTTAATAGGATAACCGCAATGGTTAACATCTCTGCCGTAAGGAGAGGTCTGTGTAACCTGACCGGGAAGTGATGTAGGAGCCATCTGTCCGCCGGTCATACCATAAATAGCGTTGTTAATGAAGATAACAGTGATATTCTCGTTTCTTGCGGCAGAATGAACAGTTTCAGCCATACCGATAGAAGCAAGGTCGCCATCACCCTGATAGGTAAATACAATGTGGTTTTCGGGGTCAGCTCTCTTTACACCTGTTGCAACAGCAGGAGCACGTCCGTGAGCCGCCTCAATCATATCACAGTTGAAATAATTATATGCCATAACCGAGCAACCAACAGGAGCGATACCTATGGTTTTACCCTCGATGCCAAGCTCATCAATAACCTCAGCTACAAGACGGTGAACAATACCGTGAGTACAGCCTGGGCAATAGTGCATAGGAGCATCGGTAAGTGCATGTGGTTTATCAAATACTACCATTATTTTTTGCCTCCTTTTGCTGCTTCATAAATAGCCTCTAATACCTGTTCAGGAGAAGGAATCATACCGCCTGCACGGTTACATAAAGTTACAGGAACCTTACACTCACTGGCAAGACGCACATCTTCAATCATCTGACCCATGGAAAGCTCAACAGAAATAATCTGCTTAACCTGTTTTGATGCCTTCTTAAAGGGTGCTACAGGGAAAGGCCAAAGGGTAATAGGACGGATAAGGCCAACCTTAATACCCTGCTTTCTTGCCTCGTTAATAGCGTTCTTTGAAACACGGGCAGCAATACCGAAGGCAGCAATACAAATTTCTGCATCCTCCATCATATACTCTTCCCACATAGCCTCATTTTCTTCTATGTATTTGTAACGTTCAAAACGCTCGAAGTTTGATTTCTCAAGCTCTTCAGGAACGAGGAAAAGTGAGTTAACAATATTATGCTCACGCTCAAGTTTTGTTCCGGTTGTCGCCCAAGGCTTATCTATAGGTTTGCTTATCTCATAATCAAGGCTTACAGGCTCCATCATCTGACCCATTGTACCGTCTGCAAGTACCATTGCAGTCATACGGTATTTATCAGCAAGGTCGAAGCCCTTAACAGTAAGGTCAGCCATTTCCTGAACAGAAGCAGGGGCAAGAACTATCATTTTAAAGTCACCGTGACCGCCTGCCTTTGTAGCCTGAAAATAGTCAGACTGAGAAGGCTGAATACCACCAAGTCCAGGACCGCCTCTCTGAACATTTACAACAAGAGCAGGAAGGTCAGCACCCGCAAGATAAGAAAGACCTTCACCCTTAAGAGAAATTCCAGGGCTTGATGAGGAGGTCATAACACGCTTACCTGTGGAAGCAACTCCGTATACCATATTAATAGCAGCAATTTCGCTTTCTGCCTGAAGGAAGCAACCGTCAATTTTAGGCATTCTTTTTGCCATATAAGCAGCAACCTCAGTCTGAGGGGTAATAGGATAACCAAAATAATGGCGGCAACCAGCTATAATAGCAGCCTCAGCAATAGCTTCGTTACCTTTCATCAATACTTTATCTGCCACTTTTCTTCCCTACCTTTCTACCTTAATGATACAGTCGGGACACATAGTTGCGCAGAAAGCACAGCCGATACAAGCATCAATATTAGCCGCTTCTGCGGGATGATGTCCCTTTTTGTTGATTTTGTCCTGTGCAAGAATCAGAACCTGTTTAGGACAGGCATCTACACACAGTCCGCAACCTTTACAGTTGTCGGTCTTAAAAGTTAATTTTGCCAAAATAAACACTCCTTATTTTGTAAATCTATAGAATTTTATCTTGCAATTTTAAAGGAAAAATATTTTCTATTTTTCCTTTAAGCTCGTCTATCAGCTCTGCCTTTACGGTAGTTGCTACAACAGGAAGACCTGTAGCCGCAGATACAGCATTTGCATACTTCACCGAGTCAAGTACATCCTGTGCTAAGGTTTCCTCCCCAAGATTTGAATTATTTACAAGACCTGTAAACTTCATTCTTGCCGCCGTTTCAATTTCACTTAGTACCTCCATAGTAGAGGCAGCATCCCGTGTAAGTGGGCGAAAGGAATTAATTACCATTAACATTTCATAGTCGTTTTCCTCTTTGATTTTTTCAGAAATACGACCAAGCACCAAAGCGCCTCTGTCATCACCGCCGATATCAAGAATACACCGAAGGGATTTATCGTCTGTTATGGCATACATATCCTGTGGAAGAGCGGGTATATCAACATTGGAATTTGCGTAATTTGAACAAATAAGTCTTATTCCGTTATCAGATAGCATTTCGCTGCTGTCTTTAGTACGGAAATAAGGATTAACTATATCAAGGTCAGCAAGAGCAACATTATCATATTTGCTTTTAAGAGCCAGTGCCGCATTTACGGCAATATTGGTTTTGCCGCTTCCGTAATGTCCACAGAAAAGAGTAAGTCTTTTATTATCAAACATATTGCTCTACCCTACATTATAACTTATTTCTCTGAATTTTTCCGCTGGTAGTTTTAGGAAGGCTGTCCCTGAAAACTACAATACGGGGATATTTATAAGGAGCAGTTCTGTCCTTAACATATTTCTGAATATCCTTTTTAAGCTGCTCTGTAGGCTCAGTACCCGGGACAAGCACAATACTTGCTTTAACAACCTGTCCTCTCACCTCGTCAGGTGCAGCAGATACACCACATTCAAGAACATAGGGAAGCTCCATAATAACGCTTTCGATTTCAAAGGGTCCGATACGGTATCCTGAGGACTTAATAACATCGTCCACACGACCTACATACCAGTAGAAACCATCTTCATCACGCCAAGCTGTATCACCTGTGTGATAATAGCCATCGTGCCAAACCTCTTTTGTTTTCTCTTCGTTAAGATAGTAGCCCGTAAACAGACCACAGGGAGCACCGTCTTTAACATTAATAACGATTTCGCCTGTTTCACCAACAGGAACGCTGTTTCCATTTGCATCAACTATATCAACATCATAAATAGGCGCGGGCTTACCCATAGAACCGATTTTATGAGAAGAGCCTATCATATTGCCTATTATCATAGTGCTTTCGGTCTGTCCAAAGCCCTCAAGTATCTGTAGACCTGTTGCTTTTTCAAACTGACGGTAAACTTCAGGATTTAAAGCTTCTCCTGCTGTAGTCATATGAGTAACAGAGGAAAAATCGTACTTTGAAATATCCTGCTTAATCATCATTCTGAGCATTGTAGGAGGTGCACAGAAGGTGGTTATCTGATATTTTGCAAACATAGGCAGAATATCTGCAGCATCAAAACGGTCAAAGTCATAAACAAATATAGCCGCTTCACAAAGCCACTGACCGTAAAGCTTACCCCACATAGATTTTGCCCAGCCTGTATCAGATATGGTAAAGTGCAGTCCGTCGGGGTCAACTGTATGCCAATATTTTGCTGTATGGAAATGACCGAGGGGATATTTATAGTTATGTGCAGCAATCTTGGGATAGCCTGTTGTTCCTGATGTAAAGAACATAAGCATCAGGTCTTCACCGCCGGGTGCATTCTCGGTTCTGTTATAACGAGTGCTATATAGAGTATACTCCTCATCAAGGCTTCTCCATCCCTCTTTTTCGCCGCCAACCATAAGCTTATTAACAAGAGTAGGACATTTTTCTGCAGCAATATCAACCTGATTTGCAGTATCACCGTCAGCGGTACAGATAATGGTATTTACCCCCGCAGCATTAAATCGGTACTCAAAATCGTGTTCAAGAAGCTGATTAGTGGCAGGAATTGCAATAGCACCAAGCTTATTAAGACCAATAATTGCATACCAGAACTGATAATGGCGTTTAAGCACCAGCATTACCCTGTCGCCCTTTTTGATACCAAGGGACTTAAAGTAGTTAGCACACTGATTAGAAGCCTTTTTAATATCCTTAAAGGTTATGCGGCGTTCGGTTTTATCCTTTGAAATATGAAGCATTGCAAGTTTTTCAGGTTCTCTGTCTGCAAGTGCATCAATAAGGTCAAAGCCAAAATTAAAGTTTTCGGTATTTTTAAATTTAATAGAAGTGGGTGTTCCGTTTTTATCCTCGGTAATATCAATAAATTTCTGATAAATTCTTTCCTTAGTATCCTTTTTAACAGCCTTAGGCTCAAGAACAGTTTTAGCGGGAAGAAGCTCAGGAATAGGCTCACCTGTAGGATTAAGAACAATAGCATAGAAAAGACAGTCCTTACCGCCTATTGCTATCATACCGTGAGCAACGTCACTATCGTAATAAATACTGTCCCCAGGACCTAATACCTCTTTATGCTCACCAACCTGAACCATAAGCTGACCTTCGATAATTATGTCAAGCTCCTGTCCTGCGTGGGTGGTAAGCTCAATATCCTTATGCTGTGCTTCCTCACTGTAGATGCTACGAACATAAAGGGGTTCGGCAATACGGTTCTGGAAAGCATAAGCAAGATTATAATAGGTCATACCGTGAGCCTGAGCAATTTTCTGGCCTGAACCTGCACGGGTAACGGTATATGACTTAAGTGTAGGGCTGTAACCCTCAATAATATCGGTTACATTAACATTGAGAGCAAGCGCGCAACGGTAAATAAAAGCAAAGTTCAAGTCGCTGTTACCTGCTTCGCAATTAAGATATTCCTCAGTAGTTACGGCAGTTTTTTCTGCCATCTGCTCAGGGGTAAGACCTTCGATTTCACGAAGCTCTCTGATACGCCCCGCCATTTCTTTGATTTTAAAATCAAGTCCTGTCATTTGTTCCATAAGTTTGTACTCCATTCGTTAGGACGAAAAAACACTCGTCCCAAAGTAATGCCTTTGAGACGAGTGAAGAAATTATTTTCACACCCGCGGTACCACTCAAATTGCGGAAATCCGCCACTCTTGGAATCTAACAATTCCTATGCATTAACGCAGCAATCACGGAGAGGTTCTACTCATATAATATACTTTCTTCCTCTCGGCTCAGAAGCTACAAACACGAAATTCTGTCATAACGGTTTACACCAACCACCGCTTCTCTGTGATGCAGAAATAACGCATACTCTTCGTCAAAGCCTTTATTGACCTATACATTGTATCACAACTTTGGAAGTATGTCAATATTTTATTAAAGCTTATTTCTCTGAATTTTTCCGCTGATAGTTTTGGGAAGCTCATCCTTGAACACAACAATTCTGGGATACTTATAAGGTGCAGTATGCTCCTTAACATATTTCTGAATTTCCTTTTTAAGCTCTTCTGTAGGCTCGGTACCTGGAACAAGCACAATACTTGCCTTTACAACCTGACCTCTTACCTCATCGGGTGCAGCGGATACACCACATTCAAGAACGAAGGGAAGCTCCATAATAACACTTTCGATTTCAAAAGGTCCGATACGGTAGCCTGATGATTTGATTACATCATCTATACGGCTGACATACCAGAAGTAACCGTCCTCATCACGCCAAGCAGTATCACC
>JBGUVH010000109.1:0-3980 GCA_045134215.1 Acutalibacteraceae bacterium | reverse complement strand
GCACGGCTTCGAGGCATAATGTGTCACGTAAATCTTATACCTGCTAATCCGGTTAAAGAAAACACCTTTAAGAAACCGGATAAAAATAAAATTCAAAAATTCAGACAGATGCTTGAAAGCAAGGGACTTAATGCAACAGTAAGACGAACTCTCGGCGCTGACATTGAGGCCTCTTGCGGACAGCTTCGGAACAGAGCAAAGGAGGGGGATATCATTGAAGGTTTACAGTAAAACTGATATCGGCCTTACAAGGCATTCAAATCAGGATGCGGTTTTTACAAGCACTCTTGAGGACGGTAGCATTTTAGCAATAGTGTGCGACGGTATGGGCGGCGCTAATGCAGGAAATGTTGCAAGTGAAGTTGCGGTAAAAATTATTTCTGAGTATATTATTCAGTCTTATAGGCTGGGTATGGATTTTTACAGTATTGAAAAAATGCTTAAAAATGCCATTGTGAGCGCTAATATGGAAATCTATGATATGTCCTTAAAAGATGAGGCTTTAAAGGGTATGGGTACCACAACGGTGACGGCCGTGGTGAAAGACGGTACCGCAGTTATCGCCCATGTGGGCGACAGCCGTGCCTATAAAGCAGGAAAAGAGCTTAGTCTTATTACACGAGACCATTCGGTGGTTCAAAGCCTTGTGGAGAGCGGAAAAATCACACCTGAGGATGCTAAGGTTCACCCACGCAAAAATGTTATTACAAGAGCGCTTGGAACGGAAGAAAACGTTGTTGCAGACAGTTGCCAGATTGAAATAGGGGCAGATGAAATTTTGTTGCTTTGCACAGACGGACTAAGCGGTTATGCAGACGATGAGAGTCTTTATAAAACATTAAAGAATAACACACCGCAGGTGGCGGATAATCTTATAGAGTTAGCAAAACAGGGTGGCGGTCGTGATAATATCACGGTTGCGGTAATCACAAACTAACCCTCTACTATAGAAAGGAATATAATTATGGATAAGTATGTAGGTAAACGACTTGACGGCAGATATGAAATAAGAGAAATTATCGGCGTAGGCGGTATGGCTGTTGTTTATAAGGCTTTCGATAATCAGGAAAACCGTATTGTTGCCATTAAGATTTTAAAGGAAGAATTCACCTCTAACGAGGAGTTTTTGCGTCGCTTTAAAAATGAATCCAAGGCTATTGCAATGCTTTCACACCCGAATATTGTAAAGGTTTACGATGTTAGCTTCGGCGACCTTATTCAGTATATTGTAATGGAGCATATTGAGGGAATAACCCTTAAAGAGTTTATTGAAAGAGAAGGCAGTCTTCGTTGGAAGGATGCTGTGCATTTTACTGTTCAGATTCTTAAAGGTCTTCAGCATGCGCACGATAAGGGCATTGTTCACCGCGACGTAAAACCGCAGAATATTATGGTTTTGGCTGACGGTACTATTAAGGTTACTGATTTCGGTATAGCGCGCTTTGCAAGAAGTGACCAACGCACAATAACTGATAAGGCTATCGGCTCGGTTCATTATATAAGTCCTGAGCAGGCAAGAGGCGAAAAGACCGATGAAAAAGCAGATATTTATTCTGTTGGTGTAATGCTTTATGAAATGCTTACAGGCAAGCTGCCTTTTCAGGCAGATAGTGCGGTTTCAGTTGCTATTATGCAGCTTCAACGCGACCCTCAGCTTCCTACCGAAATCAACGGCTCAATCCCAGAGGGTCTTGAGCAGATAACTATGCATGCAATGCAGAAAACTCCTGAGAGACGGTATCAGTCAGCAGGTGAAATGCTAAGTGACCTCAGCCGATTTGTAAGAGACCCTGCTATCACCTTTGAATATCCCTATTTTGTGGATAATGCGCCCACCAAGTTTGTAGGCACTGTTGGCTCAGACTCCGATTATGAGCTTATTGACGGTGATGAGGCAGAAGAAAATCAGGCACAAGAAAAGAATAATATTATTCCTATTCTCACAGGTATTGCGATTTCCTTAGTAGCGGCACTGATTGTGTTGGCGGTTATTTTTGTTCCAAAGCTTTTTTCGGATACAGGCGCCGAGCTTGAGTGCCCTGATTTTGTAAACAAAACTATCGAAGAAATTAAGAAAAACACCGAATATATTGAAAAATTCGATTTTGTTGAAGAATGGGAATTAAACGATGAGTATGAATATGGCGTAGTTTTCGAGCAGTCTGAAGCTGCGGGTCAGAAGCTCAAAAAGGATGCCAAAATCACCCTTTATATAAGTAAAGGTCCTTCAACCGAAAAGGTTCCCGATGTTTACGGCAAGACCGAGTCTGCCGCAGTGTCAGAGCTTAAGTCGAAAGGCTTTAAGACCGTTATTACCGAAATGCCTGACGAAGAAGTAGAGGCGGGACTTGTAATTAAAACCGAGCCTCAGCGCACACAGGTTGTAGGTGAAAATGAGACAATTACTATCTATATAAGCTCGGGCAAGCCCACAAAGAATGTTGATGTTCCCGATGTTGTGGGTCTAAGCAAAGAGGATGCAGAAAAACAACTTAAGGATAGCGGACTTTTGCCTGAGTTTGAGGATATTCAGATTGCTTATGGCGAAAAGAATTATCCTGTAGGCTCTGTAGCAAAGCAGGACCCTGAAAGCAGTTCTTCACAGATACCTGAAGGTACTGCCATAAAGGTTTATGTTTGCAACGGTTATACCTATAATGTGAAGATTAATTTGCCTGATGATTTCGAGAGTCAGTATTATTTCGTGTCACTCTGGGAAGACGGCAAGGCAATCAAGACAAGTGATAAGATTGATTCCAAGAAAATTTCAAGCTATACCTTTGAAGAACTTACCACAACCGAAAAATCCCTCAATCTTACTGTTAAAATTTCTGCTGACGGTAAGGATGAACACGATCTTTATGATGTTTCTGTTCACTATAAGAATAAAGAGGCAACTATCGATCATACCTATAAGTATCCTAAATACGAAGAGCCCGAATCCAGCGAGCCTGTTGATACAAACAGCGGAAATAATTCCGGTAGTTCAAATGTAACTTCAGGCAATAAGCCTTCGGGTAATACTGATAACTCGGGCACATCAAGCAATGTGACCGATTCTTCGGCAAGCGGCAACAATTCTTCTGATACAAATTCGAACAATATTCAGGGTAATAACGGCTCTTCCACAACAAGTGGCACCACAAATCAGAACATAAACAGTAATGCTTCGGGTTCTGGTGTGAGCGCTGATAACGGCAACGCAGGAAACAACTAAGTATGAACGGAATTATAGTTAAAGCTCTTTCAGGTTTCTATTATGTAAGCTGTGACGGTTTTACCTATGAATGCAAAGCAAGGGGAAACTTCCGCAAAAACGGAGTTTCCCCTTTGGTTGGTGACCGTGTGGAATTTGAAAGGACCGGAGACACTTGTGGTGTGATTAATGAAGTTTTGCCACGCAAAAGCTTTATAGTCCGTCCGCCTGTGGCTAATATTGATAAGCTTTTTATTGTTTCTGCCTTTTCCTCGCCACAGCCTAATACATTTATAATTGATAAAATGACCGTAATTGCCGAATATAACGGAATAGAACCTGTTATTGTTTTTAATAAATGCGATATGGGCGATTTCTCTGCGCTTCAAAAGATTTATGAAAAAGCAGGATTCAAAACCTATGTGGTCTCAGCTGCAAATGGCGAGGGGTTTGATGCCCTTATGGGAGAACTGGAGAATTCAGTCAGTGCGTTTACAGGTAATTCGGGTGTTGGTAAATCAAGTCTTCTTAATCGTGTTTTAGGCGAGGAAATAATAGCTACTGCCGCAGTAAGTGAAAAATTAGGCAGAGGCCGACACACTACAAGACATACAGAGCTTTATAGGTTATCATCGGATAGCTTTGTTGCCGATACTCCCGGCTTTTCCTCTTTGGAGCTTGATAACAGCGACTATGACCTGAAAGAAAAGCTTAGTATGACTTTCAGGGATTTCGAGCCCTTTTTAAATGATTGCAAATTCACCTCTTGCACCCACACTAAAGA
>JBGUVH010000108.1:0-22826 GCA_045134215.1 Acutalibacteraceae bacterium | reverse complement strand
GGAGGAAATAACAGCGGAGAATAAGATATAAAAATTGGATATAAATTTTCAAAAAGCAGATGTAACGCATCTGCTTTTTTGTTTACTTATTAAATCTTTTGTGGTATACTATATCTGTATAAATATGTGTTGTGAGGTGAGGGCAACGTGGGTAAATTTAAACTTGTTTCTAAATATAAGCCTACAGGCGACCAACCGCAAGCGATAGAACAACTTGTTGAAGGTTTAAATAGAGGCGATAAAGAGCAGGTTTTGCTTGGTGTTACGGGTAGTGGTAAAACCTTTACTATGGCGAATGTTATCGAGCGTGTAAACCGTCCGACGCTTGTTCTCGCTCATAATAAAACCCTTGCTGCACAGCTTTGTTCAGAGTTTCGAGAACTTTTCCCCGAAAATGCGGTTGAATACTTTGTTTCCTATTATGACTATTATCAGCCTGAGGCCTATCTTCCGGGAACTGATACCTATATTGAAAAGGATTCGGCGATTAATGATGAGATAGATAAGCTTCGACACAGTGCTACCTGCGCTCTGTCTGAACGCAGAGATGTAATTATTGTGGCTTCAGTTTCCTGTATATATACTTTGGGTGACCCTATTGACTATAGAGAAATGGTTATTTCGCTGAGAACGGGTATGAATAAGGAACGTGACTGGTTAATAAGAAAGCTTATTCAGCTTCAGTATGAGAGAAATGACATAAATTTTGTCCGTAATAAGTTCAGAGTAAGAGGGGATACAGTTGATATTTATCCTGCGTATTCTTATGAAAATGCTGTAAGAATTGAATTTTTTGGTGACGAAATTGACAGAATCTGTGAAATCAACACAGTTACGGGTGAAATAAAAAATACCCTCAGCCATATTGCCATATACCCTGCCTCTCACTATATTATAGGTGAGGAAAAAATAAAAAAGGGTGTCGAGCGAATTCTTGCGGAAATGGATGATAGAGAAAAGGAATTTATTGAAGCAGGAAAATTAATTGAAGCACAGCGCATAAGACAGCGTACAGAATATGATGTGGAAATGCTCCGTGAGGTGGGTACCTGTAAGGGTATTGAAAACTATTCGGGTGTTCTTGCAGGAAGGGAAAGGGGCAGTACTCCTTCAACACTTCTTGACTATTTCCCCGATGATTTTGTGCTGTTTGTTGATGAGTCACACGTAACACTGCCACAGGTAAGAGGTATGTTCGGCGGTGACAGAGCGAGAAAAACAAACCTTGTTGAATATGGCTTCCGTCTTCCCTCTGCCTTTGATAACAGACCTCTTAATTTTGAGGAATTTTATTCTCATATTAATCAGGCAATCTTTGTTTCGGCTACCCCAGGGGATTTTGAAAAGGGTGTAGCGGCACAGACAGTTGAGCAGGTTATACGTCCCACAGGACTTTTAGACCCTGAAATCTCCGTTCGTCCCAGTGAAAATCAGATTGATGACCTTATTTCCGAAATTAATATGCGAATAGAGCGTAAGGAAAGGGTGCTTGTTACTACCCTTACCAAAAAAATGGCAGAAGACCTTACAGATTATCTTAATAATGTTTCAATTAGGGTAAGGTATATGCACCACGATATTGACACCATTGAGCGAATGGAAATAATAAGAGATTTGCGAAAAGGTGAATTTGATGTGCTTGTGGGTATCAACCTTTTAAGAGAAGGTCTTGATATTCCTGAAGTAAGCTTGGTTGCTATACTTGATGCCGATAAGGAGGGCTTTCTCAGAAGCGAGTCTTCCCTTATTCAGACCGTAGGCCGCGCCGCCCGTAATGCGAATGGCAGTGTAATTATGTATGCTGACAGTGTTACAAGAAGTATGGAAGCGGCAATAAGCGAAACCAATAGAAGACGGGAGATACAGACTGCCTATAATGAGAAGAACGGAATTACTCCTCAAACTATTATTAAGGATGTAAGAGAAATTCTCGAAATTTCAGGTAAAAACGTAGGGGAGCAGCAAAAGAAACGTCTTACAAAGGCACAGAAGGAAAAGGAAATCGAAATTATGACCCGTCAGATGAAGGAAGCGGCAAAGCTGCTTGAATTTGAACACGCTGCAATGCTTCGTGATAAGATTAAGAAACTTAAAGAGGAAATTTGATTTTTATGGCTTTGGAAAAAATTACAATCAGGGGCGCTCGTGCCCATAATCTGAAAAACGCAGATGTAGAAATACCAAGGGATAAGCTTATTGTATTTACGGGACTTTCAGGTTCGGGTAAATCCTCCCTTGCCTTTGATACTATTTATGCTGAGGGACAAAGACGTTACGTTGAGTCCCTGTCCTCCTATGCCCGTATGTTTTTAGGGCAGATGGATAAGCCTGATGTAGATAGCATTGAGGGACTTTCTCCTGCTATATCCATAGACCAGAAAACTACATCAAAAAATCCTCGCTCCACTGTTGGAACGGTTACTGAAATTTACGACTATTTAAGACTTCTCTATGCTCGTACAGGTGTACCTCACTGTCCTATCTGTAACAAAGAAATTTCTCAGCAGACCACCGACCAGATAGTGAAAAAAGTGCTTGAACTTAGTAAGGGTACAAAAATTCAGATTTTAGCACCTGTGGTAAGAGGCAGAAAGGGCCGTCACGAAAAAGAGCTTGAGGCGGCTAAAAAATCAGGCTTTGTAAGGGTGCGTATTGATGGAAGCCTTTATGATTTATCCGAAGAAATTACACTTGATAAAAATATAAAGCACCATATTGAAGTGGTTGTTGACCGCCTTGTTATAAAGGAAGAAATAAAAAGTAGACTGTCTGACAGTGTTGATACTGCGGCAAAGCTTGCTGACGGTATTATATATGTGGATGTAATCGGTGGGGAAGAGCTTCATTTTTCTCAGAATTATGCTTGTGACGAGCATGGAGTAAGTCTGCCTGAGCTCACCCCTACGCTGTTTTCTTTTAATAATCCCCTTGGGGCCTGTCCTGATTGCAGCGGTATAGGAAGGTTTTTGAAGGTTAATCCTGCCCTTATTATAGAGGACGAGAGCTTATCACTTAATGAGGGTGTTTTCCGTTGTTCAGGCTGGAATACAAAGGGGAACGGCGGGAATTCCAGAGGTAGTATCGCAAGAATGTACTTTAGTGGTCTTGCCCGTCATTACGGCTTTTCTCTTGATACCCCCTTTAAAGAGCTTACCGAGGAGCAAAGGAATGCTGTGCTTTTCGGAACTAACGGAGAAAAAATAGATTTTGATAAGCTGGCTGAATGGGGCGGTGGAATTTATCACAGCAATTTTGAGGGTGTGGTAAATAACCTTGAAAGAAGATTCAGAGAAACCGAATCGGAATATACAAAGCGTGAAATAGAAAGCTATATGAGTGAGTGTGTTTGTCCTACCTGTAAGGGTGCGCGACTTAAAGCAGAGGCACTGGCTGTAACAGTAGGTGGGAAGAATATTGATGAAATATGCAATCTTTCTATTTCGGAGCATCTTAAGTTTATTGATACCTTTACCTGTACTAAACAGAATGAAAAAATTGCCCGTCCTATTATAAAGGAAATAAAAGCCCGTCTTGCTTTTCTTAACGGTGTGGGACTCAGCTATCTTTCTCTTTCGCGTTCCTCAGGAACCCTCTCTGGCGGCGAGAGTCAGCGAATAAGACTTGCTACACAAATAGGCTCAGGACTTACAGGCGTGCTTTATATTCTTGACGAGCCCAGTATAGGACTGCATCAGAGGGATAACGACCGACTTTTAGAGGCACTTAAAAATCTGAGGGATTTGGGCAACACCTTAATAGTTGTAGAGCATGATGAGGACACCATGCGTCAGGCAGACTATATTGTGGATATTGGCCCAGGGGCAGGTGTTCACGGCGGCGAAATTATATATTCAGGTGAGCTTGACGGACTGCTTAATTGTGAAGGCTCTGTAACCGCCGATTATCTTACAGGAAAAAAGAAAATTCCCGTTCCCGCTATAAGAAGAAAGGGCAACGGCAATTTTCTGACTGTTAAGGGAGCAAGTGAAAACAACCTTAAAAATATTAATGTAAAAATACCTCTTGGTACCTTTACCTGTGTTACAGGTGTATCGGGTTCAGGAAAGTCCTCCCTTGTTAATGATATTATATACAGCCACCTTGCTACAAAGCTTAACAAAGCAAGAACGGTGTGGGGCTCCTTTAAGTCTATGGAGGGTATAGAGCATCTTGATAAGGTTATAGATATTGACCAGTCGCCTATAGGCAGAACTCCACGTTCCAACCCTGCTACCTATACCGGTGTGTTTAATGATATAAGAGAACTGTTTGCTGTAACAAAGGATGCTAAAATGAAGGGCTTCGGACCCGGAAGGTTTTCTTTTAATGTAAGAGGAGGCAGATGTGAGGCCTGTGAGGGCGACGGTATAATTAAAATAGAAATGCAGTTTTTGCCTGATGTATATGTACCCTGTGAGGTTTGTGGTGGCTCTCGATATAATGAGGAAACTCTCACTGTACGCTATAAGGGTAAAAATATATATGATGTTCTTGAAATGACCGTTGAAGAGGGCGTAAAATTTTTTGAGAGTATTCCTAAGATTCACAGAAAGCTTAAAACCCTTTATGAAGTAGGTCTTGGCTATGTAAAACTCGGTCAGTCTGCAACCACTCTTTCAGGCGGTGAGGCACAGCGTGTTAAACTTGCTACCGAGCTTTCAAAGAGAAGCACAGGCAAAACAATATATATTCTTGACGAGCCTACAACGGGACTTCATACAGCAGATGTACACAGGCTTATTGAGGTTCTTAACCGTCTTGTAGAGGCGGGAAATACAGTGCTTGTAATTGAGCATAATCTTGATGTTATTAAAACCGCTGATTATATTGTGGACTTAGGTCCCGAGGGTGGAGATGGAGGCGGACAGGTGATTGTCTGCGGAACACCCGAAAAGGTAGCCAAATGTGAAGCCTCTTTTACCGGTAAGTATCTTAAAAAATTACTTTAATTAATAAATTATTCACCAAAATGCTGTCGCATACAGTAAAATAGAAGAGAAAGAGGGTGAAGCTGTGTTTGGCTATATTCGTGCTTCAAAGCCTGAAATGCGGGTTAAAGAGTATGAAATGTATAAGGCTGTTTATTGTACCCTTTGCAAAAAACTTGGAAAAGAGTATGGCTTTATTACCCGCTTTGCCCTGAGTTACGATTTTACATTTATGGCACTTCTTGAGCTTTCTCTTAATGAGGGCTTTGATGGTACTTGTAGAAAATCCTGTGTTTTTAATCCGCTTAAAAAATGCAATTACTGTAAAGATGACTCAGCCTTTGCCCTTTCGTCTGCCGCACTTGTGATACTTGCCTATGAGAAGCTTGTTGACGATATACATGATGAAAAGGGCTTTAAACGGTGGACTGCAAGGCTGTTAAAAGCAGCATACGGCAGAGCATATAAAAAGGCAGCAGAGAATTTCCCTCAGGTTGATGAGATAGCAAGGAATTATATGCAACAGCAAAGAGAGGCAGAAGGCAAAGAAAACTGCTCTCTTGATATGGCAGCAGAGCCAAGCAGTAAAATGCTTTCCTCCCTTTTACCGCTGTGTGCTGAGGACGAAAACAATAAAAAGGTGCTTACCTATCTTGGACAGCTTCTTGGAAGATATATCTATCTTCTTGACTGTATTGCTGACAGAAAAAAAGATATAAAAAACAATTCATTTAATCCTTTATGCCATTTAGAAGAAAATGAGGCAAATAAAAAAATCAGAACTCAGCTTTATATTGTAATAAATGAAGCTCAGAAGGCTTTTGAATTATTGTCTGTTAAAAAATTTAAAGATATTCTCGGAAATATAATATATGTAGGTCTTGAGGATACAATGAATTCAGAATTTATCCGATTGGAGAAAAATAAATGAACGATCCTTATGTAGTACTTGGCGTGGATAAAAACGCCAGTGATGAAGATATCAAAAAAGCTTACAGAGAGCTTGCCCGTAAATATCACCCTGACCATTATTCAGATAATCCACTTTCTGAGCTGGCGGCTGAAAAAATGAAGGAAATCAATGAAGCCTATGATGCTATTATGAATGAGCGTAGAGGTAATGCGGGAAACAGAAATACTTCTTATAGCAGTCAGTCCTCTACCGGTGAGTTTAAAGACATTCGTGATATGATAAACAGAGGGCAAATAGATCAGGCTCAGGTGGTTCTTGACGGAATTCCCATAAGCAGACGAAATGCAGAATGGTATTTCTTAAGCGGTATGGTGCAGTACAGAAGAGGTTATTTCGACAACGCTTATTCAAGCTTTGCCAATGCTTGCAGACTTGACCCATCAAATCCCGAATATGCTGAAGCCTACCGAAGAATTCAGCATCAGGGAAGAGGTAATTTTGCGGGGCCTTATAGGTCAGGAAGAAATATGGGCGGCAGTATGGATGCCTGTGATTGCTGTCAGACACTTATTTGTGCCGACTGCTGCTGTGAATGTATGGGCGGCGACCTTATCAGGTGTTGCTGATATGAATAAAAAAACATCATATCTGACCTTTTGCGCACTGGTTGCTGCGCTTATATCGGCACTGATGGTTGCATCCTTTTTTCCCTATCTTACCTATGCCGTACCTGCAGTTGCAGGGGCATTTATTATCTTACCTCTTGTAGAGCTTTCAAAGGGCTATGCGCTGCTTACCTATATAACATCATCAATGCTTGTTCTGTTTTTTGCAGAGCCTGAGGCAAAGCTTATGTATATCTGCTTTTTCGGGTATTATCCTGTTTTAAAGGCGGTTTATGAAAAAATAGGAAGCAGAGTAATCGAATATATATTAAAGCTTTTAACCTTTAACGGCGCGGTTACACTAATTTATGTGGGACTGACAAAGCTTTTTGGTATCAGCCTTGAGGGAATAGGGGAATACGGCAAATACGGAATTATTTTTCTGTATTCTATAGGCAATATTGCCTTTATCCTTTATGATATATGCCTGACACAGCTGTGTGGATTTTATATTTACAGACTTCACGATAAAATAAAGAGGATAATGAGATTTTAAATATGAGTCTTAATGTGATTGTTATAGGCGGCGGTGCTGCAGGTCTTATGGCGGCAGCAACGGCAGCGTCTGACGGAAACAGTGTTACTGTTCTGGAAAAAAATGAAAGAACTGCCCGAAAGATTCTGGTAACAGGAAAGGGCAGATGTAATGTTACAAATAACTGTTCTAAAGATACTCTTATGGCAAATGTAGCAAAGAACGGTAAGTTTTTGTATTCTGCATTTTCTGCTTTTGATTCAGCTGACACTATTCGATACATAGAGTCCCTTGGTGTTCCTCTTAAAACCGAAAGAGGAAACAGAGTTTTTCCTGTTTCGGATAAAGCTATGGATATAGCTGATGCACTTTTAAAGGGTGCAAGAAAGCAAGGTGTTTCTGTTATACAAGCAACCGCAAAGGAAATCTTAATCGAAAACAAAGCTGTCTGCGGTGTTCGCCTTGAGGATTCCAGTGTTATAAAGGCTGATAGAATAATCCTCGCAACAGGAGGAGCTTCCTATCCGAGAACAGGCTGTACAGGGGACGGCTATGTTATGGCCAAGCAACTGGGGCATACTGTATCACCTATAAGACCAAGCCTTATCCCTCTTTGTATAAAGGAAGGCTTTTGTGCTAAAATGATGGGACTGTCCCTTAAAAATGTGAAGCTCACAGTTTTTGAGGAGGGTAAAAATAAGCCTGTATACTCTGAACAGGGGGAAATGCTGTTTACGCATTTTGGTATAAGCGGCCCTATAGTGCTTAGTGCTTCTGCTCATATGCGGTATATGGATAAAAAGCAGTATTACTGTGTTCTTGATATGAAGCCTGCCCTGAGCTTAGAACAGCTTGATAAAAGATTGCAGAGAGATTTTCTCACTAATCTTAATAAAAATTTCAGAAATGCCCTTGACGAGCTTTTACCACAGAAAATGATACCGATTATTGTTGCTTTGTCGGGTATTCCTGCTCAAACTAAGGTTAATCAGATAAGCAAAGAGCAAAGACTATCCTTTTGCTCACTTCTTAAAAACCTTAAAATGACGGTGACAGGTACCCGTCCTATTGAGGAAGCAATTATTACCAGCGGCGGTATTAATATAAAAGAAATTAATTCTACAACTATGGAGTCTAAACTGATTAAGGGACTTCATTTTGCAGGAGAAATAATAGATGTTGATGCCTATACAGGCGGATTTAATTTGCAAATAGCCTTTTCAACAGGCTATCTTGCGGGAAAAAGTATTGAGGAGAACTGATTATGGAAAAAACTATAGCCATTGCCATTGACGGTCCTGCTGGGGCAGGAAAAAGCTCACTTGCCAGAACTGTGGCAAACCGACTTAATTTTATTTATGTTGATACAGGGGCGATGTACCGTTCAATCGGTCTTGCTTTTTTAAGAAACGGTATTGACACCGAGCTTAACTGTAATGTAGAGGAAGAGTTAAGTAAAATAAGCATTGATATTAAATTTATTGACGGTGTTCAGCACGTTTTTCTGAACGGTGAGGATGTAAGCGAGGAAATAAGAACACCAAAAGCTTCTATGATGGCTTCAAGTGTTTCTGCCGTACCTGCCGTTCGTGCGTTTCTCCTTGACATGCAGAGAGAATTTGCAGAGAAATATAATGTGATTATGGACGGAAGAGACATAGGCACCGTTGTGCTTCCCGATGCGCAGGTTAAAATTTTCCTGACCGCCAGTGACGAGGAAAGAGCAAGTCGTCGCTTTAAAGAACTTAAGGAAAAGGGAAGTAATGTTACCTTTGAAGAAGTTCTTAGGGATATGAAAGAGCGTGATTATAACGATTCTCACAGAGCGATTGCTCCCTTAAAGCCGGCAAACGACAGCGTTATTGCAGATACCACAGGATTGACAATTGAAGAATCAATAGAGCTTCTGATGAAAATAATAAAGGAGAAAACATTATGAGTCCCCTTTACCGTACTCTAAGGGCTATTGTAAAGTTTTTTGTTTGCCTTTATTTTCGTATAAAGAAATACGGAATACATAATATTCCAAAGGAAGGCGCCTGTATCATCTGCTGTAATCATACCTCCATAAGCGATATTATGTTTATGGCTGTGCTTTGTCCCAGACAAATTCATTTTATGGCAAAGGATGAGCTTTTTAAAAATAAAATACTCGCAGCACTGTTTTCAAAATTAGGGGCATTCCCCGTAAACAGAAGAACAGGGGATAAATCGGCTATAAATCACGCAGAGGAAATTTTGAAGCAGGGGAAAATTCTCGGTATTTTCCCTGAGGGTACCCGTCACACCGACGGGGCACCTCATAAGGCAAAGCCGGGAACTGCTATGTTAGCTCTTGCTACCAAGGCTCCTATTCTGCCCAGTGCTGTGTACAGAGAAAAGGCAAAGGTGCATCCTTTCCAAAAGGCAACCTTTCGTTTCGGTAATGTTATGACCTATGAAGAATATGCAGGTGAGGAAACGGGAAAGGCGGCAATTCGTCGTGTTTCAGAAATAATCACCGAAAAAATCACAGAGCTTTGGGAGATGAAGCACTAAATGATAACACTTGCAAAAACCGCAGGCTTTTGCTTCGGTGTAAACAGAGCGGTAAGTATGGTGGAAAAACTTGCTGATGAGGGCAAAAGGGTTTGCACCTTAGGGCCGATTATTCATAATGAACAGCTTGTCAGCGCTCTTGCCGAAAAGGGTGTAAGGGTGATTTCTGAACCTGAGGAAGCAGGTAAGGAGGATACACTTGTTATCCGTTCCCATGGTGTACCTGCTGAGATTTTCAGTCGTGCAAGGAAAACAGGCGCAACGGTAGTAGATGCTACTTGTCCCTTTGTTGCAAAAATTCACAGTATAGTCAGAGAACATTCAAATGCGAATTCCGTTATCCTTATTGCAGGGGATAAAAAGCATCATGAGGTTATAGGAATTTGTGGAAATGCGCAAAGCAATACACCGACTTTTGTTTTTTCGGATAAGCAAGAACTTGAAAATTTAATAGAAAATCATCCCGAATTCAGTGAAAAACAGCTCATAGCGGTATCTCAGACCACATTTAACGCAGAAATTTGGAATGAATGTCAAAAAATTTTAAAAAAAAGCTATACAAATGCTTTGATTTTTGATACAATATGTAATGCGACTGCGATGCGTCAGCAGGAGGCGGACAGTCTTTCGAAGGTTAATGAGTGTATGATTGTTATCGGAGGACGTCATAGCTCAAACACTGCAAAGCTGTTTGATGTTTGTTCTGCTAATTGTCGACACACCTACTTTATATCAACTGCAAAGGATTTGCAGGAGGAAATGTATAAGGATAAGAAAAGCATCGGAGTTGTCGCCGGAGCATCTACACCGGCGCATATCATTAAGGAGGTTATTAAAACCATGTCGGAAAATTTACAATCGGTTGAACAGGTAGAAGAGGCTGTTCAGAAAAGCTTTGAGGAAATGACTGATGAAGAAGCATTCGAGGCATCCCTCAGCGCATTAACCGGTGACCAGAAGGTTATCGGTACTGTTCTTGCTGTAAGCGAGAACGAGATTCAGGTGGACATCGGAAGAGGTCTTGCCGGTTACATCTCCAAGGAGGAGTATTCATCCAATCCTGATGCTGACATCTTAAAGGAAGTAAGCGTTGGAGATACAATGAATCTTATTATTATGCGCACTAATGATCAGGAAGGAACAGTAATGCTCTCAAAGCGTCGTTTCGATGCTATTGCCGGTTGGGATAATATTGTTGCTGCCAAAGAAAGCGGTGAGATTCTTACAGGTATTGTTAAGGATGTCATCAAGGGCGGTATTACTGTTTATTCAAACGGTATCCGCGTTTTCATTCCCGCATCACAGGCTACCCTTTCCAGAAATGAATCATTAGAAGAGCTTAAGGGCAAAGAGGTTCGTTTCCAGATTATTGAAATCGGAAGAGGCAGAAGAGCTGTTGGCTCTATCCGCAATATACTTAAGGAAGAAAGAAAGGCCGCTGCAGCAAAAGTTTGGGAAACTATTGCAGTAGGTGACCGTTTCACAGGTACTGTTAAATCTCTTACCAACTATGGCGCATTTGTTGACCTTGGCGGAGTAGACGGAATGGTTCACATTTCCGAGCTTTCCTGGCAGAGAATCAAGAATCCCAGCGAGGTTGTTTTGGTTGGTGATACCGTTGAGGTATATGTTAAGGCTATTGACAACGAAAAGAAGAAGATTTCCTTAGGCTATAAGAAGCCTGAAGAAAATCCGTGGGTAATCTTCGAGAAAAACTTTGAGGTTGACGATACCGTTAAGGTTACTGTTGTTAGTATGACAACCTACGGCGCATTTGCCCGTATCATCCCAGGTATTGACGGTCTTATTCATATCTCTCAGATTGCTAATAAGCACGTAGCTAAGCCTCAGGATGAGTTATCAGTAGGTCAGGAAGTTGAAGCAAAGATTATTGCTGTTGACTATGAAAAGAAACGCGTAAGCCTTTCTATCCGCGCTCTCCTTCCCGAAGAAGAGGCTGCTCCTGTAGAGGAAGCTGTAGAAGCTACTGAAGAAGTGGCAGAAGCTCCCGCAGAGGAAACTGTGACTGAAGAAGCTGCTGAATAGTTACAATTTTAAAACGGAGGGCTTTTTGACCCTCCGTTTTATCAATACAAGAACAGTTATGGTGAAAGAGTTCCTATTAGAGGACTCTTTTGTATTTTGTTTTTATATATAATATATTTTTATGGTGTTTTTATAAAATACTGAAATGTTTTTATATCATTCAGATTTGAATTCAGCAATGTCTTCAAGCTTGCAATTCAGTATTTTACAAAGTTGATCCAAAGTAAAAGTGCTGACATGAGAATTTTTTCTCAATCTGTCAAGCTGACCACTACTGATATTATAATCTTTTATGAGCTTGTACTGTGAAATATTTTTATCTTTTAGAGTTAACCAAAGTTTATCAAAGACTATCACAGAATCACTCCTTTATAATATTATTGTATTTTAATGCCAACTACTTGACAATAGCCCACAATCGGGCTATAATAGGTATAAACCAAGGAGTGATTTAATGAAAAAATATATATGTTTTTTGTTATCAGTAATACTATTATTAACAGTAAATAATTTAAAATGTGAATATTATGCTTTAGAAACACCTTTTTTGGACATTGAAAGACGTAAAGGTGACTTGAATAATGACGGAAATATTGATACTGCAGACCTTGCATATTTTAAGCTTTATTTATCAGGTGGTATTAAAATTACTGATTTATTGGCTGATGTGAGTAATGATGGTTTTGTCGATACGTTTGATTTGGCTATATTTAAACTTTTTTTGGCGGGTGCTGGTGAGGATTTTAATTCACAGACACCTATAGTAGGCTATTATAACGAAAATAGTAATGCATTTGTATTGAATGGTAATTTGCCGATTGATACATATACTCTGAGGTACGAAGACAATTCTGGTATTATGGAGGACTATTCAGAAGTATGCAGACTGCAAATAAAGGGTACAGGAGATAATGCTGTTTATAGCGGATTTATCGATAAAAATTGTGCTCCTGTAGATGCAGTTGCTGTAGGTGTTTATAATTCTCGCTGTGAAAAGATAGGCAATATAAGCCTTGGCTCATTGGAAACTTATGATTTGGGTAAAAAACTCTATTCTGTTGGAGTTCTTTCCGATTCCCATGTTGGTGCTGCTACAGGCGAGGCTGATTTAATTACGGCTTTGCAATATTTTGAAAATGAAGAAGATATTGAATTTACTGCAATATGCGGAGACCTTACTCATAATGGTAATGATGAACAATTAACTAAATGGAAACAAATAACAAATACTTATTCTTCTACTCCTGTTTACGGTATTGCGGGTAATCATGAAGCAGGAGGCCCCTTTAGTCCATTAGGTATGGATGCTCTTAAACCTTATACCGATCAAGATTTATATTATTCTTTTGAAGTTGGCAATGATGTTTATATTATGGTTGGTATGTATCAAACTCATAAATCAAACACTCCGTTTGCTGAGGGCGAATTGCAATGGCTGTATGAGACTTTAGAAGCAAATAAAAATAAAAATTGTTTTGTATTTATGCATCTTTTCCCTTGGGATGGCAGTGGAGACGCTGTTAATTGTTATGGAGAAGATTATTTAGATAATACTATAGACGGTGAAGTCTTTTATAGCTTAATGAAACACTATAAAAACGTAACATGGTTTCATGGGCATAGTCATGCAAAGTTTGAGTTACAGGAAGTAAATTCTATGAATAACTATGATGACAAATATGCCAGTCACAGTGTTCATATTCCTTCTGTTGCTTCTCCTACTGATATAAGTGCTGACGGTACAAGTTATAGTAAAGATTATAGTGGTAGCCAAGGCTATGTAATGGATGTTTATGAAAACAAAATAGTTCTTCGAGGCAGAGATTTTGTTAGTGGTAAATTCTTGCCTATTGCTTCTTATTCTTTAGATGTTTCAATTAAAAATGTTAAAGAAAACAGTTATTTTGACACCACTGGTACTATTTTAAATCCTAATACTAATGTTCTAAAGAGTGGTAATAGCTGGTATTTAGGTTCTGTAGATAAGAGTACTATAACGGAAATATCATTTGTTAACAGTTATAATCCAGCCAACTATGATGAATCTTGGGATGTAACTATAAACAATAGTGGTACTGTAAAGGCATACAGAAACACAACAAAACTAACTATAGTAGGAGATAAAAACGGAATTGGTTTAAACTCAAATTCGAATGGGCTATTTGAAGGCTTTTCAAGTGTAACCCAAATTAATGGTTTAGAAAATCTTCATACTTCAAACTTAACTTATGAATTCAAGTCTGCATTTAAAAATTGCACTTCATTACAAGAAATTGATATTACTAATTTTGATTTAAGCAGTGTACGATTTATAAATGAGCTGTTCAAAAACTGTTCTTCTCTTAAATCTGTTAAATTGCCAAATAATTTAGGAAATGACATAGAAAATACGATTTATATTAGCGGTTTGTTTTATGGTTGTTCATCTTTAGAAAGTGCAGATTTAAGCATGTTACATGATAAATATCTATATTTTAGTAGTGTGTTTTATGAATGTTCTAACTTAAATAGTGTTAAATTAGGGAAATCCTATGTAAAAACTACAGTAAATGCATTTTATGAATGTGATTTAATTAATGAAATTGATATGAGTAACGTTGATTTTGCATCTTGTGATAGTATGCTGAATATGTTTTATGGTTGTTCTTCTTTATTGATGCTGAAGTTACCTTCAACAATAGATACATCAAAAGTCGGATCTATGAAGAATACATTTAATGGCTGTTCTTCTTTAACCATTGATTGTTCTGGCTGGGATACTACGAGTTGTACAGATATTACTAATTTCAATTACAAAGCTCCCCATGTTATAGCCCCTATTATAAATTGAATACAAAAATAGAGAGAAGTTCTGCTTCTCTCTATTTTTGTATAAAGGCTTTATTTAAGTGTTATAAACTTGTAATTTTCGGTAAAGGACTTATGACAGGTAAACATCAGTGCCTGATTATCCTTTGCATATAGGTTTAGAAATTCCATTGCGGTTTTGGCACGGTTATCGTCATAACGGTCAAAGGGGTCATCGAGTATGAGAGGTAGCTTTTCTCCGTCTTTTGAAAGGAACTCGCCTACTGCAAGACGAAGAGAGAAATAAGCCTGGTCAATAGTACCGTCAGAAAGACTCTGCCAGTCACTTGAACCGAATACATCCTTTTCCTCAACAGAAATATTGAAGCTTTTTGATACATTTAATCCTTTGTATTTACCGCCTGTGATACCGCTGAAAATTTCAGCAGTACGGCTTGAGAGAGCAGAGCCGAAGCTTTCTCTTACCTTTGCAAAGGCATCTCCCAGCACTGATATAGCAATATCGGTGCTTTCGCAGTATTCGACTTCCTTTTTTATCAAATCACTGAGATGCGAGATTTCTTTTTCAACAATGGTAGGATGTGTATGGAAGGCGAATTCATTAGCAGCACGAGCATTGTCATCAGCAATTCGCTGTCTGAGAGCATCTGCTTCCTGCTTTTTAAATAAAAGCCGCTTATCAAGCTCGTCAGGGTCACCTACAGAAATTACACCCTCAGGAATATCAGCAAGCTCTTTTTCGGCATCCTCAACACTTATATCGTCAAGATCCTTTTTAAGCATTGCTATACGCATTTGTGCATTTTCAGCCTTATTAATATTCGACCTGTGAGAGAACAGAATAATTTCCATTCCCTTTGCGGATACAGACTTTTCCTGTGAAAGAAGCTTAAATAAATTTTCAATTTCACCGATTCGGTCATTGAGCCTTGTTAGTTCCTCAGAGCACTTCTTATATTCCTCATAGCCGATGGTAAACTTTTCTCCTGCATCCTTTTCCTTTTGCCGCTGAACAGCTTCTTTGGCAACAAGCTCAGTGATCTGTTTTTCCTTACTTTCTGCTTTGTCTTGTGCCTCTTTTAGTTGTTGCTCAGCCTCAGTAAGCTTTTCTTTAAGCTCATCACTGTTATCCGCAGGCTTCTTTTTAATAATGAAGGTCATCAAAAGCATAACAACTGTTATTGCAAGACCGCCTACAATAAGGGGCATTTTATACGCAGTTAAAACAAATGACAGCGCGGCAACAATAAGACCGATTACAGAAAATATGGGGAATACCGGTATTATAACAGGCTTTTGAAGCTCTATTATCATTATCTGATTTTTAAGATTTTCGGTTTCCTTTTCCAGTTCCTCTATTTTCTTTTCTGTTTCTTTAAGAGCAGCATTCTTTATTTTGATTTCTTCGCTGATTTCGTCAGCAGTTCTGCCGCCAAGCTCTTCCTTTAGCTTATCTATTTCGACCTCAAGTCTTTGGTGGCGTTCCTTTACCGATACAATATTTTCGGTGAGTATTTTATACTCGCTGAGGCTTCCTTCTGCTTCACTTACAAGAGAAGCTGTAATGGGTGTGTTATCGGTACAAATAAGCTTTGAATTAAGAGAAGAAAGTGTTTTTGTAGTGTCGATAAGCTCTTTAAGCTTTGCATAACGTTTTCCGCCCTGTGCGGCTTTTATCTGTGCTGTAAGTCGGGCAATTTCACCATTTATATCATTTAGCATAGCTTTTTGATTTTCAATGCTGAGCGTCAGTTCTTTTCGCTTCTGCTCTCTGAGTTTAGCTTCACTAAGAGCTAGAACAAGCTCGTTAAGTCTTTCTTTATCTCTGACTATTTTTCCGCCGCGCTCTGTTTTGGTAAGCAGAGCGTTTCTTGCCTTTTCAAGACGGGAGTTAACAGCTTCTGATGAAATATCCTCACTTCCCGTATCGGCAAGGTTAGAAAGTCTTGAGTTAAGCTCGTCCTGTGCAGTAGGATTTTCGCTTATTGCACCGTGCGAAGAAAGAAAAATGCTTCGTATAGCAGACTCCTTTGTCAGTCCTATAAAGCGTTTGCCAATGTCATCCTTGCCTGTGAAGGATTCTCTGTCGCCTGTGGAAAGGTCGGTAACGGTAATTTTATCAGAAGCGTTGGTGGACTTGAAAATTCGCTCTATTCTGTATTTTCGGTTGCCCAGAGTAAAGTCTATACTGCCTGCCATAGCTTTATCGTTTCGTGGAAGATATTTTTTGCGGGGATTATTATACAGTGCCTCACTGCTTTTTACACTGCTTCCATAAAACATCATAATAATGAAGTTCATAAGTGTTGTTTTTCCGTCTTCGTTTTCACCGTAGATAACATTAAGTCCATCGGAAAAATCAAAGGTTTTATCTTCGAATTTGCCAAAGGCAGAAATGTAAACAGAGTTAATCTTCATCAAAGCTCACCTCCCCGTTAAAGCTTTTAAGTCCTATTTCAAGTGCTAAGGTATATTTTTTCTTTTCGTCTTCTGTTGCAGTACTGATTTTATCAAGCATTAGAGAAACAAAATATCCCTTTAATGTGTTTTCCTGAGCCAAAAGTGAATAGTCAATATCTTCACTTGTCTTGTCTTTGATTTTAAAAAAAGCAACTGTGGGTGCAATAGAAGCAATAAGGGCAGAAGTATCAATTACCATATCTGCTTTTCTTTTGCCTTTGAGGGTTATGCGGAAATAATGACGGGAAAAATCTTTGTCTGTATTTTCGACACATTCTTTTACCTTTTTTTCAATATCGTCACAGTCAGTTATGTCTACATCAATGCAGTAATGTGTACGCTGAGCTGTGGGAATAAACGCAAGGTCTGCCTTTCCCTTGGAAATTTCACCCATATACACACCCTTTTCACCGCTTTCATCAAAGCCCTGTCCTTCGGGACAGCCGCAATAGGCAAGGGCAGTGGTTCCCATATACTGAACCTCACTTCGTGTGTGAACGTGACCGAGAGCGATATAATCCATACCGCTGTATTTGACAAATTCAGGGGTAATGGGTCTATAGCTACACGACATATCAGCTCTTGCTTCGCCGTGAATTACCATAAGGTTTATATAATCGTCCTGCGGTACGGTAAGAGAAAACCGTGTGTCCCCCTGATTATATACACCGTCAAAGGAAGAACCGTATACCCTGCAACCAAGCTGGTCAAAGGTAATAACACTGTCCTTGGTTTCAAGAATATGAACATTGTTTTCAATTTTACGGTTTGCAAAGGGGGAATCAGCAGTAAATGGGTCGTGGTTACCCAGTGCGATAACAGTCTTAGTGTTTTCAAGGCTTTCCAATGCGGTAATAACCGAGTTTACAAATGATGCTTCAATTTGGTTGCTGTCAAACAGGTCGCCTGCTATAAGAAGAAGGTCAACACTGTTATTTTTGCAAAGCTCGGTTATTTTTTCAAAGGTTTTAAGGATTTCTGCACGGCGGACAGGAGCGCCAGCCCCAAGATAACTGCACTGTGCACCGATATGAAGGTCAGCAGTATGAAGAATACGGACGGATTTCATAAATCAAATTACCTCTTTTTGTCGTAATTACCTATTTATTATACTATTTTGTCGGTATAAAGGCAATAAATATTTAAGTGAGTTGTTGCTATATTTGGAAAAATATTGTATAATAGTATGGAATATAGAAAAGTGGAGGTTATACTTATGGATGTAAGGGTTAAAGATATACTGCAGATGAAGAAAAAACACCCCTGCGGTAACGATAAATTTCTTGTACTGCGCATAGGTATGGATTTCCGCATTAAATGTACACAGTGCGACAGGGAAGTTATGCTAACAAGAGCTGCCTGTGAAAAAAGTATAAAGAAAATAATTCGCGAGGAACTTTAATTATGTTTGAAAAATTAGAAGCTGCTGTACGCAGATATGAAGAAATGGGTATGCTTCTTACCCGTCCCGAAGTTATTAATGACAGTGAGCAGTATACAAAGCTCAGCAAGGAATACAGTCAGATGACACCTATTGTTGAGAAGTATACCGAGTACAAAAATGCTGTAAATAGTGAAAAGGAAGCCAGAGAGCTGCTTGATGCAGGAGGTCTTGATAAGGATTTTAAGGAGCTTGTTGAGGAAGAGCTTAAAGCTGCTATTGAAAATGTGAAAATCTTTGCTGATGAGCTTAAAATTCTGCTTTTACCCAAAGACCCTAATGACGATAAGAATGTTATCGTGGAAATAAGAGCAGGAGCCGGCGGAGAAGAGTCTGCACTTTTTGCTGCATCTCTTTTCAGAATGTATTCTATGTATGCCGAGAAAATGCGCTGGAGCATTGAAATTATAAACGAAAGCGAAACAGAGCTTGGCGGATATAAGGAAATCTCCTTTTCTATAGAGGGTTCAGGTGCTTATTCCCGTATGAAGTACGAAAGCGGGGTTCATAGAGTTCAGCGTGTACCCGATACAGAAACACAAGGAAGAATTCATACATCAACTACTACCGTTGCCGTTCTTCCCGAGGCAGAAGAGGTTGAATTTGAGCTTGACCCCAAGGATTTAAAAATTGATACCTTCCGAAGCAGTGGCGCAGGCGGTCAGCATATTAATAAAACATCTTCGGCTATTCGCGTAACACATCTGCCTACAGGTATGGTGGTTGAGTGTCAGGATGAAAGAAGTCAGTACAAAAATAAGGATAAGGCTTTAAAGGTGCTTCGCTCTCGTCTTTTCGAACAGGCTCAGAGAGAGCAGGATGAGGCGATAGCAAGTGACAGAAAGAATCAGGTAGGTACAGGGGAGAGAAGCGAGAGAATCAGAACCTATAACTTCCCACAGGGCAGAGTAACAGACCACAGAATAGGTCTTACCCTTTATAAAATCGAGCAGATTATGAACGGTGATATTGATGAAGTGGTTGATGCACTTATCACCTATTATAGAGCTGAAATGCTTAAAAATGAGGAAAACAGTTAAATGAAAACTCTTAAACTTTATCTTGATAAAGACAGAGAGAATAGTATAAAAACTGCTGCCAAAATACTTAAAAACGGCGGAATTGTGGCTATTCCCACCGAAACGGTGTACGGTCTTGCGGCAAATGCCTGTGATACAAATGCTATTAAATCGGTTTTTAACGCTAAGGGTAGACCTCAGGATAACCCACTTATTGTTCATATAGACAGTATGGAAATGCTAAGTAAGGTGGCAAAGGATATTCCGCAGAAGGCTTACGCATGTGCTGAAAAATTTTGGCCTGGGCCTTTTACTATGGTGCTTGAAGCTTCTGATTATGTAAGCAAAAGCGTGTCGGCAGGGCTTAGTACCGTTGCAGTGCGTATGCCGAGCGATGAAACGGCAAGGGCTGTAATTTCTGAAAGTAAGCTGCCTCTTGCTGCTCCCTCTGCAAATATTTCGGGCTCACCAAGTCCTGTAACCGCAGAGCATGTAGTTAAAGACCTTGACGGAAAAATTGATGCAGTTATAATGGGGGAGAGATGCACAGTTGGTGTTGAGTCAACTGTTGTGGCTATTGAAGGCGAAAATGCAAGACTTCTTCGTCCCGGTGCTGTTACTGTGGAAATGCTCAGAGAGGTTTTCCCGAGCCTTATTGTAGATAAGGCAATTCTCAGTCAGCCAGAAAGGGATGAAAAGGTTGCTTCACCGGGTATGAAATATAAGCATTATGCACCTGCTACCGTTCTTTATCTTGTAGAAGGGGATAGTGAAAAATACTGCAATTTTGTCAATAATAAAAATGACGGTGCGGCTCTTTGCTTTAAAGAAGAGGCTGATAAAATTAAAAGCCAGACCTTTGTATTCGGAAATGAAAAGGATGAGGAAGCTATGGCATATGAGCTTTTTGAAATGCTTAGAAGGTTGGACGAAAAAAATATAAAGAAAGCCTATGTCCACGCACCAAGCAAAAGCGGTGTAGGACTGGCTGTTTATAACCGCCTTATCCGCGCCTGTGCTTTCAGAGTGGTGAAATTATGAAAAATATTATAGGACTTACAGGGCCTACAGGTTCCGGCAAAAGCAGCTTCGCTCTTGTTGCGGCGAATATGGGAATTACTGTTATTGACTGCGATAAGCTGTCAAGAGAGGTGACAAGAAGGGGAAGCGAGTGCCTTTTAAAGCTGTCTGATGCTTTCGGCGAGGATATAATAGAAAACGGTGAGCTTAACCGAAAGCTGCTTGCCAAACGCGCTTTTGAAAGTGAAGAAAGAAAGCAACAGCTTGAGGATATTATTTTCCCATTTATACTGGACAGCGTTATGGATAAAATAGAAAAAGCGCAGAGTGACACCGTTCTTCTTGATGCGCCTACTCTTTATGAAAGCGGAATCGATGAAATGTGCGGAACTGTAGTTGCGGTGATTTCTTCCTTTGAGCTTCGTAAAAAAAGAATAATAGAGCGTGATAAGCTAACCGAAGAACAGGCAATAATCCGTATGAATGCAGGAAAACCTGACAGCTTTTATGAGGAAAGAGCAGATTACATTATTAATAATAACGGCACACAGCAGGAGTTTTTGCTCCGTTGTGAGCAAATAATTAAGATATTAACGGAGGAATAAATATGAGTGAAAAAAGTGCAGCGGCAAAGCTTCGCGAAAAGCTTTGCGTAAGTAAAAAAAGCGCTCTTCAAAGCGCTGATGAAAAAACAATAAAGGATGCCTTTGCTTTCTGCGAGGACTATAAAAAGTTTCTTGATGATGCAAAAACCGAAAGAGAGGCTAATGAGGTTTCTATAGCTCTTGCAAGGGAAAACGGATTTACCGCCTTTGAGTACGGGAAAAGCTATAATGCAGGTGATAGAGTTTATTTTGATAATCACGGTAAGGCAGTGGCTTTTGCGGTAATAGGCAAGGAAGCAGTTGAAAATGGCGTTAATATAACCGCCGCTCATATAGATTCTCCCCGACTTGATTTAAAGCCTAATCCTTTATACGAGGAAATTGATTTGGCACTTTTTAAGACCCATTATTACGGCGGCATTAAAAAATATCAGTGGACAGCAGTTCCTATGGCTCTTCACGGTGTTTTTGTTAAAAAGGACGGTAGTGTAATAAAGGTGTCTATAGGCGAGAAGGACGACGAGCCTAAATTTATAGTCAATGACCTTTTACCTCATCTCGCCCAAGAGCAGTATAAACGCAGTGTGGGAGAGGTTATAAGAGGCGAAGAGCTTAATGTTCTTGTTGGCAGTATGCCCTTTAAGGATGATAAGGAAAGCGGTCTTGTTAAGCTTAATATACTGAACATTCTCTATGAAAAATATGGAATTACCGAGCACGACTTTTTATCTGCTGAGCTTGAATGTGTTCCTGCGGCAAAGGCCTTTGATATTGGCTTTGACCGTTCTATGATTGGCGCTTACGGTCAGGATGACAGAGTTTGCGCTTATCCGGCTCTCAGGGCTATTATTGATGTAAAGGTTCCTGAAAAAACAGCAATTGCTATTCTTGCCGACAAAGAAGAAATCGGATCTGACGGAAATACAGGTCTTAATTCTGCATTTTTAAAATATGTAGTAGGGGACCTTGCAAGAATGCAGGGCGGCGAGATAAGTGTAGCTCTGAGAAATTCAAAATGCCTGTCTGCTGATGTTAATGCGGCAACCGACCCCACCTTTCAGGATGTTATGGAAAGAAATAATGCCTGTCATATAAACAGAGGTGTGTGTGTTACCAAGTACACAGGCTCAAGAGGAAAATCAGGCACCAGTGATGCTAATGCTGAGTATGTAGCTTATGTGAGAAATATGCTTGATAACGCGAAAATTGCTTGGCAGTGCGGTGAGCTAGGTAAGGTTGATGCAGGCGGCGGCGGAACAGTTGCTATGTATATCGCAAACCTTGGCGTAGATGTTATTGACCTTGGTGTTCCTGTACTTTCTATGCACGCCCCCATTGAAACTACAGCTAAATTTGATGTTTATATGTGCTATAAGGCAATGTATGAATTTTGCAAATAACTTAAAAGACCGTGCTTAAAAGTACGGTCTTAATTTTTTGAGTGCGGCTTTCTCTATTCTGGAAACATAGGAACGGGAAATACCAAGCCTTTTTGCGATTTCCTGTTGAGTAAGCTCCTCTCTTCCGCCAAGTCCATAGCGAAGGGCAATAATTTCCTTCTCCCTATCATCAAGCGCTATTGGAAGAATTTTTTTAAGCTTTTGGAGTTTTAGCTTTGTGTCTATCTCCTCAGCAATGTCGCTCTCATCGGAAATAATATCACCAAGGGTGAGCATATTTCCATCCTTGTCGGTGTCAATAGGATCGTTAAAGGATACATCCTGTGCAGTTTTCTTACCCGCTCTGAAATACATAAGTATTTCATTTGCTATCCTCACACAAATCGGTTTTAGTATGACGACCAAAATCCTCAGTAGTATCTTCGTCGTAATCTACGTCCGAAAATTCTATGAGTTCTTCGTCATCATCTGTATCTATTTCAATGTGTTTTATGTAAGGTGTGATATC